>JAYVQZ010000411.1:0-18510 GCA_043776735.1 Deltaproteobacteria bacterium
GATCTTATCGCCCGTAGGCGGAGCGGGAACTTCACGCATGAATACCGGTGCCTCTTTGGTAAACTCTTTGGTCTCATCGAGCTCAATGGCAAAAGCATAAGTGGGTGGGAGAGGGAGTATGGTGAATCATGACTAGCAGGCAAGACTGCGTCTGATCGAAAATATTTTGCAATTTTTATACGAATGCTGGGGCGCCAATCAGATCTAACTTCGGCGCATTCTCGTTTTCACCTGTGGAAAGTCCTGTTGCGACTCCCAAGAGCGTCCAGAATAGAGGAGCGACTCCAACGAAACTGTCATTGCACAATGAGGCCGCAAGGTACCCGAACAGGCCCGCCGCCAGGGGATAGCCCCAAGTGGAATCCTCGCCCCCGAACTCCGCATTTCGAAGCGCCCTAATGCCCCCGTGTGCGACAATCCAAAGCACAAGAAGCAATGACACCAAACCGGATCCATGGGCTACTTGCAGGTAAAGACTATGGGGTCGATCGACGATGGAGTTTGAGGGCAAACCAACAGCCGCTTTTCCAAAAAAATCACGTTGCGGAAAGTCGGCTACCAGCGTGCCAGGCCCCGCGCCGAAAAGGATTCGCTCTTTAATCAGCGGGAGTGTCCTCGCCCATATAAATCCTCTCGTTGAGAAGGAGGAATCGGATAATGGCCAATCCATGCGGGCTGGTGCTTGGGATTCCAGGGGACCGTTCCAGACAAATAGCCGTACGCCGTTTGTTTCAATCAACAAATCGACCGAGAGGTAATAGGCCGTCAAAGACAAAAGGCGGCCTTGGGGGGCACTTTTCATTCGTAGGAGGATATTTTCATACCCCTTCGACGCGATAACGATTCTCCCATTCTCCATTGAATATGGCAGTGGGGTACCATCGAGGCGGGAAAACATCAGACCGTGCGAATCGCTTCCTAAGACGATTGAAACGTCGCCCAGAACAAGAATCGCCTTGCCCTGCTGGACCGAAAAATGCCGAATGGGATTGCTGGCACTCTCTTGCTTGAAGAACTGGCGAAAGTCGGGCATGGTCGTAAATCTACCCAGGCTATGTCTACTCAGATAGATTCCGACCAATGTGATGAAAAGTGCCATTCCGAATCCAAACCACTTCGAGCTTCGACTCTTTTCCTTTCGGAAGGTAAGAGCGACCCCGGTTACGCTACCGGCGACAGCTGCAATAGCCCCCCCTCGATTTCCTGACATGAGGAGAGATACCAGTAGACAAAGATTCACTGGAATCCAAAGAAGACGAAGGGACCAAGTTTTGCCTTGGGTTAACGTTAGCGTGGCAAAGAGAGGAAGGATAAGGGCGATGAAGCTTCCCAAATGCGTGGAGTTCCCTAGGGTTGAAAAGACATCACGGCTTGAGCCAAAATTACGCGCGCCTTCCAGGCTGCCAAAAACCCACCCAGCTAACGGGGCCTTGTGGAAAGGATCCACGCCCATACCCTGTAAGATCGCCAGAAATCCCACAAGCAGCGCCGCCCCCAACAAGGAGATCAGCAATTGCATTTTGGCCTTGGAAGATCGAAAGAGGTCACGCCCGGCCAGGAAAAAGGCGGCGTAGGCTCCGATTACTAAGGCTCCCTCATACTGGCCGGGAGAACCAAATACCGCGAGACGGGGCCAAGGCGAGAGCACCGCGGAAATAACGACGAGAACAAGGTATCCCGCTATCGGTATCAGGATCTTTAGATCCCAGACCCT
The DNA here is from genome assembly GCA_043776735.1 of Deltaproteobacteria bacterium. Lineage (GTDB taxonomy): Bacteria > Bdellovibrionota > FAC87 > UBA2466 > UBA2466 > JBGSST01. The sequence goes on from JAYVQZ010000411.1 coordinate 1,715, forward strand.
TCCCACACGGCGCCAGAGAGTTGCGAAAATCCACGAGACGAGGGATACGGCTCCCGCCAACAAGATGATGCGTACCTTCCATAGGGAAAAGACATCCCAGGCCACAGACCAACTGCCTCGTAGAAATCCCGTGCCCGGGGGAGTTGGGACTACAGCGAGGCGAACTACCGTCGGCGCCAGCACCACCACCAATAGAACAGCGGATCGTCCGATTTTTTCAAAGAATCCGGTAATCGCCGCGTTACTCAAAATAAAGCGGTCCCGTAAAGGGGTAGGAAAACGGTAGAGTCACTGCCCCGGTAACTGGGAACAGCTGAAAATTGTTCCCCGCCGATAGGATGTTAGTGCAACAAACTCCATTTCCGCTGCTCAAGGAATTGCAGGAACTCAGGGAATGGAAAAAAATTGAGTTCATGGAAACGCTGGAGCTGTTTTCCGACCCACTGGCCTTTACGAAAGCTGTTGCTGTTTTGAGAAACATCGAATTTTTTGTCGGGTGATTTTCTCTTTGGATGCGGCGAATCCGCTGAAGGGAACTGACTCGTTTTGCCTATTCGAACGTAAGCGACCCTTCGCGTGCGGCACCGTAGTCAAGAAGTTGAAGACAGGCGACGAGGTTCTAATTGCTTGGAGCACCCGTCATTTGGCCGTAGGCGATCGCTACAAAATCGCAAGGCAAAATCGAGTGCCCGCTTCGTTACCCAACGCAATTGTCCTGGCGGGTAATTCAACCGTCGAGGTTCCCTCGGAGAAAAGGTCAGGTTTAGGTGTCTTTATCGCGGCTGGTGGATTGGGGAACACAGAGCACTTTGCTCCCAATATCCACCTGCAGTTACGGATCAGCGAACCTTTTCGCATGGGCCTTCTCTTTTCCTATTCCGGCAGCACTGACGCTGGTAATTCAGCTTCGTTATTAGGAGGCCTGGCAACGTTCCAATTTGTTCCATTCAGCAAGGTCTCGAGCTTTTCGCTGTTTGTATTGGGCGGAATCTACAATCTCTCCTCCACGGTGGGGGGGGGTACAGAAAGTGCAAAGCTGATTTCGCTAGGCCTCACGTTGGAGTGGCGTCAGTTTATTGGCGGTGGGCTATTTCTGTCGGTGGCAGGCGGAGTCCAATACACCACTAGACCATTACTGCAGTTAGCGGATGTAAACGTCTCGGGAACCAAGCCGCTGGTTCTCGTTCAACTTGGACTCAGCCTTTGAAAGTTTTTCCTGCGATCAAAATTAAATGGTCACCAAATGTTTTCTAGTGGTAGGCAAGCGCGTTACCAATTCTTAATGTTTGACCCAAAAACAACCCTGGCTTGGATTCAAACGCCCTCGTTCCCCTGAGTCGTCGATCCTCGCACTTCCTAAATCAAAAAAGCTGAATTCCGAAGGCGAAAAATAGTAGCTTCAAGGTCCATTACTTACTCCAGATTCGAACTTGAAACTCGGATTTGAAAATTGAGAATCGAAAAGGGAGGGCTCCAAATTCCTTTGGATATTTGGAGCGGGACACGGGGTTCGAACCCGCGACCTCAACCTTGGCAAGGTTGCGCTCTAGCCAACTGAGCTAGTCCCGCGAAATAACACGAACAAGAAAGAGTATTTATTGGGATGCGTCGGGTTTGGCAACAATAAGTTACAGCGCTGCTCATGTCAGAGGATTGGGATCGGCGAGGCGATTTTGACCTGGATCGAGGACGCAGGGAGAAGGGGCGCACAGGCAACCCTTGAAGGGTTGTCGAGCGCGCCGACGACCGAGGACAAAGAGCCGGGGCAAAAGCGACCGACCAGCCCGAGCCTATGACCTGACCAGTGCTGTCATTCTAGCGGGGAAAGGGGGAAAAAGACCTGAGGCATCAATGGACCGCCCCCATTAGCCGCTGTGGGCATAAAACCAGCCCGCATCTTTTCCCGTACCGAGGGCTTCATCCGGCTTCGAGATGCCATGGGCAAGTCATCCACGCAACTTCCCGAGAAAATATAGGTCCCATTTCGCTTCTCGTAGCGGAGCCCAAATAGGGTAGCCAAGTCTCCCATCAAAGCATCCACGGTCTTAGGCTGCGCCCCATCGTCCACACCAAAGGTAAAGTCCACCAAACGCTCAGCACACTCTCCAGGAATGAGGTAACTCAAGGCCCCCATCTGAGAACGGACTTCCTTTAAAAGATCTCGCAACGGAACCGACTGAGCGGCAATAGAGCGGATTTTGCTTTGGGTATCGTCGACCACCACCTCAAGATAGCCACCTACTGTGGGAACAAGGCTAGTCTTATAAAAAAGCGATTTTCCACGGGCGTGAACCCGGCCGTTTAAATGCTCAATCATATTGGCCACGGCCATCTGCATGGGGTCTCTTACGTCGTCTTCACTAACAAGTGAAAGTACCACTTCGTTACCGACGGTACGGATTTCATGAGGCCGACCATTAAACTGAGGAACTCCCGCCATCGAATTTACAAACTCCTCACGAACCAACCTTTGCGAACGGCGAAGCAATTCAGGAGAAAGCTCATGGACGGCCATTTGGACCCTAGAAACGTATTGAGGCCTAGCCCCGGAGGGTTCTCCCGCAAGGGCGGCTCCCACACCCAAACAACCCAACCCTAATAGACACGACCACTTTTTTGGGGCACTCATTTTTAAGTCAGCACTCATAAATCCCTCACTTAATAACGGGCACTCGTCGTTTCAAACTCCATGGTCTGCAGCAGTTCCGGCTCGACATAATGGACCTTCACCCTGCCTGGCTGCTCGATCCGAATCTGTGCCAAAGGCGGCCGGTTCTCATTCCGACGGACAGCGACCTTCTCGCCCTCCTCGTTTTGAGTGGAACTAAAGGCCACCACACCCACCATGATTAAAGAGGCTAAAGCCAATCCGCCGCGAAACAGCCAGCCTTCCCGGAGTAAGGCGTGTTGAGCGGTTTTAACCGAACGAGGCTCATCGAGCTTCCACCCTTTTAAGATAAGGGTCTCATCTCTTTGCAGACGGGAGTAGACCCGCAGCAGCGATGAGGTGATTTCAGGTTCCGGATGAAAATAACGGGCGCACTGAGTACGAACTTGGGCTTCCACTGCTTGGCAGGGTTCACAACTACGAAGGTGCCAGCGGATTTTTAAAACCTGAAGCCTCCCCATCTCTTCAGGAAGAGAGACGAACTCAAGCAGCGTTTCAGGTTTTAGGCACTTAGGTCGTTGCATTAATTTCTCCCAATCCTGGAAACCATCGGGATCCCAATTCTGACAACAAAGATCTTTTCGCGCGAACGTAAGCCTGCCTTGAGGCCTGTTCAGAAATCCCCACCTGAGAGGCCACTTCGCGATGAGACAGCCCTAGGCCATCTCTAAGCCAAATGATCTCGGAGTCTTTTTCATTGAGCGACTTCATCGCAATCGATAACTCACGAAGCTCAACCGCCTTTTCGGGCTTGGACTCCGCAGTGGGGGAGGCCAAGTCATAAGCGTCCTCAATCTGAACATGGGGACGGGCCCGGTGAGGGGCTCGGGCTACCTTATCGATCAGGCAGTTTTTTACGATTTGCAGCATGTACGCCTCAATCGCAATGTCCTCTTCGGACTGCAGCCTATCGAGGCTCACTAGAAAACGCACAAAGGACTCCTGTAGGATGTCCTCGGAAATCGCTCTATCTCCGTTGGTTTTCCACAGTAAAAATCGCATTAATCCGGGTGATACTTTTTCGTAAAAGGGCAAGAAAGCCGCCTGCTCGCCGCCGCGAAGTCTCTTGACCCAGTGATCTAATTTTGCCGCCATCCCTGGTCTCTCCCTACCCTGAAGGTCGTCTACTGCAACAGACGCCGGCACCAAAAATCTGTGACAAAAGCCCTTAAGAATCTGCTAAAACCGCACTTCGTTAAGCGCCTTGCTTGGCACCATACCAAGAAAAGCGGCTACGCGCCACGAGACCAGTGAAGAGGTTTTTTTGAGCAAATTCGGCATCTTATTTGATTTAGACGGAACGCTTATCAATAGCCTTCCCGACATTTGTGGCAACCTCAACCGCCTAAGGGCTAGTTTTGGATTGCCGCCTCGCACCACGGAGGACTTGGTAAAGCACATTGGCAGAGGGGTCGAGTACCTGATTTTGGGAAGCATTCCTGAAGTTACCGGTCAGACTCACGAGTCTCTCATCACCAAATACCGCGACCTTTACCTAGAAACGCCTTGTTTGGGTGGCAACGCCTATCCTGGGGTAAGAGCGACGCTGGATCTGCTGCGCAAAAATCCCAAGGTGAAGCTCGGGATCGCCACCAACAAATCGACCGTGGGCGCCCGCCGGACCTTGGCCCATTATCTTCCGGAAATTTCGTTCGACTACATTGCAGGCCCGGAAATGGTCTCAAAACGGAAACCGGCTCCGGAACACTTAACCGAAGTAATGGCAAAATTAGAGCTCAAGGCCCAGAACGTTTGGTTCATTGGGGATGACCCTGTGGATAAAGAATGTGCCGAGGCGGCTGGAGTAAAATTCTTTGCGGCGGACTATGGATTTGGCGGAGTTAAAGTTGCCGAAGAAGCTCGCCGCTTGACTACGTTTTCTGATCTGATGGGTAAGTTGGGCAACGCCCTGGAAGGGAACGCGGTATGACTTCCCTAGAAAATGTGGGTGAGACCAAAGAAAACCTTAAGGGTTATCCCGTCACCGTATTTGAAAAAAAGCTCGTGGACATGGGGCACCCGGCGTTTCGCGCCCGGCAGCTTTTCCGTTGGATCTATCAGTACCTTGAAACTGACTTCGATAAGATGACCGATCTGTCTAAAAGTTTTCGCGAAGTGCTCAAAGCCAAATACGTTCTTCCCAAGCTTACTATCGCTGAAGAACGAAAATCAGAGGATGGCACCATTAAGTACCTAGTGCGCCTTCCCGATGGGGAAACCGTAGAGTCTGTCTACATTCCCAATGGTGAACGTCGCACGCTTTGTGTTTCCACCCAAGTAGGCTGCAAGATGGCCTGTACTTTTTGTGCCACAGGCTACATGAAGTTCACCCGCAATTTGGAGTCATGGGAGATTGTGGACCAGTTAATTTCCCTCCCGTTCCCGCTCCCAATCACCAATATCGTGCTCATGGGCATGGGCGAGCCGTTTGACAATTATGAAGAAGTAAAAAAAGCACTTTTGATCTTTCAAGATCCTATGGGCCCTAAGATTGGAAAACGCCACATCACAGTTTCTACCGTTGGTGTTGCTCCCCTAATCAAAGAATTCGTTGCCGATGACTTGGGGAAACTTGCGATCTCTCTTCATGGAACCACTGACGAGCAGCGCTCCAAGATCATGCCGATCAATAAGAAGTATCCGATCGCTGAGATCATGGATCTCTGCCGCAATCTAGTGTACCCGCACCGCGGACGGGTGACCTTTGAGTACATCCTGATGAAGGATTTCAACGACTCGATTGAGGATGCCAAACGGCTGGTGAAATTAACTCGTGGAATCCCATGCAAGATTAATCTCTTGGCCTATAACGAAAATCCCTTCATCGATTTGAAACGTCCCGATGAACAGACCGTTCTTGATTTCCAGATGGTACTACTCGACGCCAACTTGACGGCAACTTATCGCCGCAGCCGAGGCCGTGATATCGCCGCTGCTTGTGGACAGCTTCGGACAGAAGACAGACTGAAAGCCTCCGCTTTACTTCGGGCGGGCGATCCAGTGGAGACAGGCATTGATCTTGGACTTCGCCGCATTCCAAAGACGCAGAGTGCGTTGGGGATACAGGCGTAAGGCGTCGGATTTGAAATCAACGACCATGGTGCCATCCCACTCCCGAGTTAACCCTTGAATGTAATTTTTCTTTCTAAGTTCTTCTTCTTTGCCGGTCTTTAGCAGCGACACGGTCTCTTGAACCGCATCTTTAATATTTGAGCCAAACAAGGGCAACCACGCGGGTAGTATTTTACTGTTGAGATTTAAATCCGAGAGGTGCAGGCGGTTTAATGCCAATGTCCCTTCGCCCTTCTCAATTAAAGAAAGTTTGAGCGAACTGGCCCCATCGACTGAGGGAAAAGAATAGTCATAGCTATCGACGGTCTGTTCAAAAACATAAGTGCCCGCAGGAGCATGATCTATTTTGTCGACTAACCACGCCTTGGCCTCTTGGTTCTCCCACATCCAACGCATTACCGCAGAGATACCAAGAGTACGGGCGAGAAAACCGGTGCTCTTAAAGATCACCACTCGCGGAACGGTAAGTGCCGCATCCATCGCCACCGGAGCTCGCCAGTAAAGAGCCATCAAACCAAGGCACAAGGGGTCAAGACCAGGAATGGTGATGCCCACGCCAAGAATTCCAAAGATCGCCCCAAGTAATGGATTAGTGTCCGGCTGAAGTCCGTGGGAGGCTAATGCAAGACCGCCGATCGTCTCCAGCGTGTGGGACATGGCAAACATGAGCACTAAATTCAAAGCGTGATCTCGACTTTTTGGATCGGAACGCTTGAGCTCGTACCAGCGGTAGGCATTAAGAAACAGGCGTTTGTAGTTAAATTGATTCATCCAGCGAGAAACAAACGACCCGGACTCTTCCCCTTCCATATTCTCGTGGGCCTCATGGAGGAGCAATTTGAGTTCTTGGGAGGTGGCGGCTTTTTGGGCGTTGGGGATGGTCAATTCGACGCGAAGGTGTGCGGGATCTTCAGTGGGCTTATCATTAGGCCCCGCCACTAAGGGATAGGGAATAGCGAGTAAGAAGACGAGCATATAATTGATAACGATTCTCATTTTCAAGATAAATAACTGGCGTGGCAGGGAATGGCAAGGGCGAGGATTAGAATTTGAACTGGTTGAGACTTCCGGGCATGGAGCCCGAGAGAGCAAGGACCGTCGTTTAGTCCCCGGGCTGAGCGATGCCCATTTTTTCACGTAGGACAACAAGTTCGCTAGAGAGTCGTTCCCATTCCGCCATCACGCGGTGAATGGTGTTCTCCATGTCGATAATCGCTTTGGCGTCTTCGTTGGAAGTCGCATTGGAAGAGAACCGTTCTTTTTCGTTTCCGAGCCGGTCAATTTCGGCCTCTAGGACTACGACCTTCTTTTCATTGGACTTAATTAGGTTTCGAACTTTTTTTCGTTCCTCGAACGTAAGTGTAGGCCCCTTGGGGGCCTCAGTCTTTTTTTCCACTACGGGCGACTTTTTGTTCCCACCATCGTCGGCAAGGTGCCGAACGAACTGAGGGTACTTGTAGAAAAAAGATTCCAGATCCCCGATATGATCGGTCATTACGTGATCAGAGGTGAGGTAGATAATTCGATTGGCTAGGCCACCGATAAAATCCCGATCATGGGAAACCAAAAGGGTCGTCCCATCGAAAGCTAAAATAGCCTCTTTCAAAAGCGCTTTGGTCTCATAGTCCAAATGGTTGGTAGGTTCGTCTAACAGACAAACGTTTATCTGTGTGGCAACGATGCGGAGCAAAGCTAGTCGGGCCTTCTCTCCTCCGCTTAGTACCTTCGCTTTTTTCTCGATCTCTGTCGTTCCGCCAAAACCAAAGGCTCCAAGCCAGCCCCGAAGTTGTTCTGCCGGTACACCCTTCGCCTTGTTGGCGACATTTTCAAAAACGGTATTTTCTAACGAAAGCTCTTCCAGCTGGTGCTGGCCGAAATACCCTACATGAGATCCCGAGCCCCACTCTACCGCTCCACCGGTGGGGCGATGCCTGCCGGCCGTCACGTTGAGCAAAGTCGTTTTTCCCGCACCGTTGTCTCCCATGATCGCTACGATCTGGTTGCGCTTCACATCCAAGGTAATGTGCTTAAGTATATCGGGCCCCTCACCGTCGTATTTGAAGCTGACGTTATTGTAGGAGACCGGGAATTTGGAACCACCGCCCGTAGAACGGAAGCGGAAATTCAAATTATAACCAAAACCACGTACCTGCTCGAGGCGGTATTTGAGATCGTCGTACTCTTCTTGCTGAGTCTCGGCCGCCTTCAGTTTCCCCTGGGCACGGGCTGCGGTACTGGCCTTGGCCCGAAAGCGTCTGGCGAAATCTAAGTTCTCATCGATCTTCTTTTGGATCGACTCCATATTCTTTTCGATGTGGACGATCTCTTCTTTCAAAGACTCTTTAAAAGTCAGGTAATCCTGCTGATGCTTACGATAGAAAAATCTTCCCCCATGCAAAATGGCCAGCGAATCGGTGGTTCGTTTTTGAAGGGCAACGTCATGGGTAACAAGGACTAGACTTCCCTTATACTCTTCACGCAAAAACTCTTCGAGCCACTGAATTGAGGAAATGTCCAAATGGTTGGTCGGTTCGTCTAACAGCAAGACTTCAGGCTTTTGCAGTAAGGCTAAAGCGATGAACACGCGCAACAGCCAGCCCCCAGATAACTCGCTCATCGGCTGTTTTTGGAGTTCGGGGGTAAAACCCAAACCAGATAGGATGCGGTTCACTTCCCATTCAACGGCGATCTCTTCTTCTTCGTGCAGCCGGTCATCAAGCTGCTTCATTAAGTAACTGGTGGCCGAGGTGCCTTTGGCCGCATCGCCCAGTCCCACAACAGCGTTTTCTAGCAGCGTCTGATCGAGAAAACCGATGCGGAGTTTTTTTCCGCCGACCACGGTACAGGTCCCCGTGCTCGTTTCGCCCTGTTGGGCCATGATCTTAAGTAGGGTGGATTTTCCGGTTCCGTTTCGTCCGGCCAAACTAACGCGCATCCCCTCATAAAGGGTCCAATTGATATTTTCAAAGAGAACGCGGTTGGGGAGTCTAACCCCGACATTTTCGAGCACTAACTGGGCATTCATGATTAAATGGGTAATTACTTAACAATTTCGATGTCCTCCGATAGCACATTGAAAAGAATTTGCCTAACTTTCGTTTCTTTTTTCACCAATTCAGCGCTTCGCCGCGCCGTTATGGTCTCCCTTACCCCCTTATGCATTCCCATCGTGGCGGCTCTTTGGCTCAGCGTCCTAATCCTCCGCCAGCCAAGTCCAGAATGGACGCCTCCCAGCCCTGAACTGGGAGAGAAGTTAGAACAGCGCCTTATTTTCGCCTTTTCTCCCTTGATCGGTTGGGTCAATGCGATGGAAAAGGCCGGCCCCCCCGAAGGTCTGGCCTGGAACGCCGGTGCCCAAAACGTGCTCAAACAATCCCCAGAGCTTTTGGAGGTGGCTTGGCTAGTATCCGAACAGGGTTCGACTAAGGCATTACGGAAAGAATCCCGGAACGGGGAAGACTCCCCGGCTTTAGAGCAGATGGATTCTGAGATTTTTCAATACGTAAAAAAAGGGCACCGCCCGCTTGGGTTTGCCTATAAGACGAAAGGCGAATCCTTTTTTGAGTTTCAAATTCCCCTACAAACCCAAAACCTTTTCTATGGGATTCTCGTCGCCCGCTATTCCTTGACCCAACTTCTCACCACGCTTGCTCCAGATTTGCCGGCTGGCATTGGATTGTCCCTGTGGAATGGCGACGAGCAACTGGCCCGTAAAAACAGCCTAAGTCAGGGAACGGAAAGCTTTTGGCTTCCCCTCGACGCCTGGGGGAAAAAACTAACGATTGAACTGCAATCAGAAAAGACAAAGGGGGGATATCCCCTTAGCCATTTCCTGGGGATCCAGTGGTTGGGTTTCCTTAGCCTGCTGGGCACCTACTGCTTATGTCTGGCTTGGCGCAGCCACTTTCCCACGCCGCAGGCAGAAGAAAGGCCAGGAGATCCCGCACCCCTAGAACCCCTCTCAACCGATTGGTTTGCCTCTTTTATTAATCCCTCGCAAACGCCCGTGGCAGGGAAAGCAGAACCTCCCCCGCAGGAATCCGAACCCCTTCCTGTATGGGCCATCGCTCAGCAAGAACTGATCAAAGAGAAATTAGATAAAAAATAAAACTGAGGATTTACTCTGCCCTTAGGCTCTCCAGAAGCGCACGGGTGGGGACTTTGGCTGGACGGGAGCTAATCACCGGCGCCATTTTCTTTGGCTTTTCCAAACTAGCTGGATGGCGTTCCAACTCATCTAAGTTGGCCCTTAACTCTTCGGGCCAGGATTCTCTGCCGGGGGCTACTGCCTTCATCGCACGGACAGCGATCGAAGCTACTTTTTTCACTGGGGACGGCGGCAAGATCACCTCGCCGGATTTATCCACTTTCGCCAATTCCGATTGGAGATGCGGTACTGACTTTTGCCTCACTCGTTGCCTAAAAAGCTGACTCACCCTCATAAAGGGCAGAAGAAACTCCAACGGGTACTCTTTGTTTTTAAGATTCTTGAATAAAAAATCCTGCGGCTTCTTAGCGGCAGCGGGAATATTGCCCACAAACTGTCCTTGAGCCGGGGCCTCTTCACTTCCTGGGCCGCCGGAGTAATCCTGACCAGCCTCCATTTCGTCTCGAATTTGATCGTGGATCTCATTGGCCATTAGCGGCTGGGAAACCAGAAATAAAGGCAGCGTCAGTAGTGCCCAAAAGATCGACGCTCTTTGTACTGGATTGCCCCCCATACCCCCTAAGAGTGCATAGTCGGTACCAAGTTTTGAGCGGAACTCTTGCCGCAAATTTAGCAAAAAATGGCTAAAAATTGGAATCACAGTGGTAGTTTGGTGGGCCGTTTATTGAGTGAAAAGAGCTTGAAATAAAGTGGCCATGTCGGGGCCGTCAACCGGATCTGGTGTAGGACTCGGAGCAATTAGTACGGATTGCCCGGTTACACCGACCGTTGGCTGGGCAGCGCCGATAAAACCATAACCGCGCTCACCCGTCGCCAAAGCCGCCTGAAGGCCCATGGAAAAACTTGGAGGCAGCATAGGAATTTGGGTGAGCATACCTTGAAAGATGGCGCCTACTGTGGCGTTGGGTTGGTTTCCATTCATAAAGCCCACGACGGTAGCGGGAATCAGACCTAAACATTTAGAGTAAAAGGGAGTGGCTAGTAATAATCTTCCACAAAGTTCTGCCAACGGCTGGGTTAATTGATCCACATCGTGAGGGGCGGGCATTGCCATTAGCTGCCCAAGTATGGCTGAATTTTGAGCCGCGGCATCTGCCGGAGCAGATTGTGCAGTGGCTGTGCCCATGGCCTGGGTCCCATTCGTTGTTCGGTTTGCCGCAGCGGTTTGCGGTGCCGGCGAGGGTGAAGGAGAGGCGAGAAGGCTGTTGTAGTACGCGTTATAGTCGGTAGTGGTGTTCGTCGAAGCCGTTGCATCAGCCGCCCGAACCGCATTGCCGCCTGCCGTTGCTTTCCCGGTGTTGGGATCAATATTATTTGCCAGTGCCACTTGGCGTTTTGCTTCGTCAAAAGAAACCTTATGTTCAGTCGCATAGTCTTGAATATATTGCGACCATTGGGATGTCTGCTGTTTGGAAGCCAATGCATTAGCATCCGCAGCTGCTTTGCCATTCTTATTGGCGAGATTTTGTGCGGCGATAATAGAATTGGCCAGGCCGAAACTGTCTTTAGTTAAGAATAGGCCGACGAGAACCAGAAAAATCATGCTGCGATACATAGATGCCCCCACTTCTAGACAGAGCAAGCGGCATACCAGTAGTTTAGCCTCAAACTCAGCGCTCTAGAGCACCAAAAGACACGCAGTTACCTACGACGTTGGCTTCCAAAAAGGGGCTAATTGGCGAGACTATTGGGAATTTTAGCCTTGTCCAAGAAGTCGGCGAATTACGTAATTTAGTGGATGAGTGGACTGACACCAGCAGTTCAATGAACGCGCCTGCCCCGTCATTGCCAGATTAGGCCGTATGAACCAATTTTAATTCGGCAGTGGAAAGTAGTTTTGTGTCCCAATCCAAAAGGGGGCGAACTGAACCCGACCAGGGGCCGAGGTAGTGCTTGCGAACTTCGCTGGTGTCATGCAGGAAAAAAGTGAGAACGTCTTCGAGGTTTAATTCCACCTTAAAAAATGGCTGAAGAAACATAAGGCTAATGCTGTAAAGACCGTCATTAAGAAAAAACGCCGGTAGCTCACAGACGGTTTGATAGCGGCCAGGGACCAGAGGTTTCTGACTTAGTCGGTCCACTTTGGAAGTGAGAGCTTCATGATTAGTAGAAGTTAATACCGTGGCGCCGTTAATGTCTTTTAAACGAATTCCGCAAAGCAGCGGTAGGCTTTCATTAAGAATTTCATACTCAATTTCGACTTCAATAGGAGAGATGAGGTTTAGCTCGGCCCGCCCAGCCCCATTCTGACCCTTTTGCCTTATGCGGACGGCCTGAACGTGAAAAGAATGATTTCCAGGCTGGCCTCCAGCTGGCCAGGTTGCCTCCGCCGCCGCACTTACGCTGGAGTGGAGATACTCTTGAATCACGTCTTGCGCCGAGCCCTCTTTGGCAACCGTCCCTTTGCGCAGAAGAATAGCGCGCTGACATACCGCTGCGATATTCGCCATGCTGTGGGAAACAAAAACGATGGTGCGCCCTTCGTTACGAATCTCCTGCATTCGGTTCATGCACTTTCGCTGAAACTCGTAATCACCAACAGCCAGGACCTCATCTAGTAAAAGCACGTCAGTGCGAAGATGGGCAGCCACGGCAAACGCCAACCTAACGTACATGCCGCTTGAATAGAATTTCACCGGCGTGTCGATGAAACGGCTGACTCCAGAAAAATCTACGATGGAATCAAAACAGTCGTTGATCTCATAGATGCGCATTCCAAGTACGGCGCCACTCAGGTAAATATTTTCTCTTCCGTTGAGATCGGGATGAAAACCGGTTCCTACTTCAAGCAAGGTGCCCAACCGGCCATAGATTTCTGCCCGACCAGAGGACGGCTCTGTGATTCGGCTCAAGATCTTAAAGAGTGTGGATTTCCCCGCGCCATTAGTTCCCACGACTCCAAGAACCTCACCTTGTTCCACTTTAAAACTCACGTTATCCAGAGCATGAAAAATTTGAGAACTTTCCTTAACTTTTTTGCCCTTAAAAAACCGCCCGAGCGTTTCTCTCAGGTCCGTTACCGGCTGTCGCATTCCCCCTAAAAAGAAGGACTTAGAAATGTTGGAAACCGTAATGGCTGGTCGCATAAGAAAATTCCGTGGTTCACTTAAAGAAAATCGGCGATGTCGGCTTCACGTTTCTGGAAAAAATAAATGCCTGTGATCAGAGCTACTACGGTCACCGCCACCGCCCACCCTAAGGCATCGGTGTTAAGCGGCTTACCTAAGATGGCACTGCGAACGGCTTCAATAAACCCAACCATGGGGTTTAGGTAGATATAGTGGCGGTATTTCTCGGGAATAATCTCCATGGGATAGATCACCGGGGTGGCATACATCCAAATCTGAAACGCAAAGGGGAGAACTTGGGCGATATCGCGAAACCGCGCGTTGATTGGACCCAACCATAAACCGAAGCCTAGTGAAAATAGGCCTACAAAAAAAATGACCGCGACAAAAGTAGCAGCGCCGCTAAAGGAGAGAGAGATCTTGTAATAGATCAGCATCGGAATCATTAAAGTAAGTGCCACCAAAAAGTCCGCTAGAGTGGCCACCACCGAGGCACAGGGGCAGAGGATTCTCGGAAAATATACCTTACTGATCAACGCGGCACTTGAGGTGAGGCTGTTTACGGAGTTTCTTGCACCGGCAGCAAAAAAATTCCACGCAAGAATCCCGAGGAATGAAAAGAGGGGATAGGGAAATCCTTCGGAAGGGATTTTTGCCCATTTCGAAAAGGTAACCGTAAAAAGCAGAATGGTAGTAAGTGGCTGAATAATGGCCCAAGCCACTCCAAGAAGAGTCTGCTTATACCGCACCTTTAAATCGCGCCAGACCAAGAAAAAAAGAAGTTCTCGGTAAGACCAAATTTCCCCGGTATTCAATTTTGGGAAAACGCGCGTGCGGCTCTCGATTATGGTCAAAGGCTTTTCAGTAGGCAAAAGGGGAGATGCGGCGAGTGTGGAGGCCATCGGAGGTGCTGCCAATTAAGGTTAAAGTGTGGACTAGTTAAAGTTTAACGAAGGCGACGCTAAATGGGGAAAAAAATAATTAATGCGTCGCAGCGTCCCTGCGTGCCAAAGGGAGGTCCTGGTCTGATATGATCATGAGCGGTCCATTTACCTACAATTGGCAACCTGATGCTCTCCCGCAGTTTTTTTAAATTTGAACGCGAGCGATTGGACTCGAGTTTTGTATTTCTTTCGTGCTTGTTTTTTTTGATCTCTGCCTTCTCTATTACGTTACTTGCCTTCCACTACCCGATGGAACTTGAGGTCCGAGAAAGTACGGGCTGGCTGCATGTACTGGCGCAAAAGGCGGGAATTAATATCTACGACGGCACGAAAGTGGCCTTTATTAATATGGTCTATGGCCCCGTTGAAGCGCTGCTTAAACACTTCATATCTTTTCTACTCCCCTTCCTAGATGCCACGGGAGTAACGCGCTTCTTTGTCCCCTTTGTTCCTTTGTCGCTTTGGCTTGCCACCTACGGATGGCTAAGGGGACGTTGGTTTGACGCGCTTTTGCTCTCCGTCCCGCTTCAACTTAGTTTTCTCTTCATCGATCCGATGGGCGTTGCCATCGGCCGCCCCGACCCCACAGCGATGTGTTTTTTGTCCCTAATTCTTTATTTCTGTTCCCCTTGGGTTTCCCAACAATGGTTGCCCCGTAGGAAAACTTGGATAGTCCTTCTCGCCCTGCTCAGCGCCATAGTCTTTCACACGAGCTGGCGTTTTTTTCCCACGGCGGTGTTCTTTATTTGGGGAAGTTTAATGAACTATCGGATTGGGCTTTCTTGGTCTGAAGTTCCCTTCACCCGACTGAAAAATGAGGGGGGACTTATTGCCGCTGCCTTTTTTACCACCTCGGCAATTCTCCTGTTTTCGGTTTTTGGCTGGGACATCGGGCTTTACTACCGCCGAGTTTTCGGCTTCTTTACCGCAGAAAGTGGTTGGGGCTCCCTCCCCATGCCGAGCTTCTCACTAATTCCACGCTACTTACTGATCGATTGCCACCTCTACCTCAGCGGCGGCGCTTTGGCCGTCGCCCTTGCGTTTTGGATCAACCGCCACAGGACCGCAGAAATACTCTTTTGGCTGCCCACCTCAGCCTTATTTTGGTTACTTCATTCTTACAGCTTTTATGCAAACGGAGATGGAGGAGGCCTTCGCTACTTCTTTCCCAGCTTCTTGGTGCTGTGGGCGGCGGTTATTTACTTTCTCCCTTCCCTTGAAGAGCGAATTCCGCGTTGGCGGGTGGTTTACTGCCTTGTGGTCTGGATCGGGATGCCCTGGGGACAAATCTGGAAGGTAAGTTCTCACCTTTGGGGCAGCCAACCGCACGCCAATTACTTCGTAAATGAACTGCGCCGGCTTCCTGCCAATAGTCGGGTAACCAGCGACGTCTACCATTTGTACAAAGAACGGTACTCGGACGAGATCGTTGATACGCCGGACATCGCCTACCGGGTGGCGAAATCAGGTTTTTTGGGTCCCGACTTTACCAAGACCGCCATGACTCATTTCGACTCGTTATTGAGCAACCCTCCGGAATTTCTGGTTTTGGGATTTATCGATAGCCCGGCCGTTGTCGAGCTGATGAAGAAGGTCCGCTACGAGAAAATCCTCCAAGCCCCGCCCCACAATTGGGGAAACGCCTTTATTTACCCGGCCGAGCTCTATCGACGCGCCGCCAAACCACAAGAAAAATAAGCCCTTGGTTGAAATAGGGTTTTCAAAAGCAGTTCACATCGGTAAAAAGAACCGATGAACAAATATAAAGTCGCTGAGACCATAGTTCATAACATTCTTGAGGACGTTAAAAAGCGTATCAAGACAGGAACCTTGGACGTTGAAAATACTGAGAAGCAGACCGAAATGGTCGATCAATGGGAAGATATCGTTTTGACCGAGCTTGGCGGCAACGTCTAAATGATTTTTCTGCCCACTTCGCCTTCCTCTTGCCACTGCGCTCCTTTTTTCGCCAATAACTAAACGGTACGCGGGGATCTCGTGTCCATCTGGTGGACAGGGATTGCTGTGGAGTTTCCAATAGTTAGCGTAGAGAGCGGGCCTTTGCTTGCCTTTTGATAAAGGGGGCGGTTTGCTGCTTAAAAAACACGCCTGATTATAAGCACTTAAAACTGGCCATCTGGCCCGGGCCCTGCACTTTCCCTAAGCATGGGGGATTTTATGGGAGACAGGCGTTTGCAACCTTTGGTAGTCGCTTTTGCGGCGGCTCTCCTGTTTTTTCCGCAGCTGTTAAAAGCCGATGCCCATCAAGACGCCGCGAATGTCGCTTTACGGGGGGCAAGAGGTATGGACAGTAGTACTGCAGCCCTATTTTATGCCTCCGCAGTCCAAAACCAACGAATCGCCAACGCCAACAAAGAGAAGGCAGCCCAAGCGGATAAAGCCGCCGCCGATAAGCCGACCGCTCCGGCTGAAAATAAATTTACTCCGCTTACCTTTGCCGTCCCCAAAGCACTACTTTCAGAGCCAAGCCCCCCTGAAACCAACGCCTTAAGCTCAGGTTCTAACTCTTCGTCGACAGCGGGATCGGGAGCCCCAGGAAAATTTAGTTTTGCAGACGAACTCGCCAATCTAACGCAAAAAATTAGTTCAGAGGGAAAAGCGGAGAGCCAAAGAAATAAAGACCAGACTGACGACCAGATTCGTAAAATCGGAGAGGACGCTATTAAAGCCGTCATCACCGAGACCAAAAATGCCGCAAAACAGGTCCAGGACTTGGCAACCCGAGAGGCCGAAAAAGCCGCGAAAGAGGCCAACGCCCCAGCCAAACAAGTGGTTACCACTCTAGATCGCATCAAGGGAATCCCTCCCCATCAAATGTTTGACCGGACTTCGGGCGACAGCCACCAGGTTAAGTT
>JAYVQZ010000412.1:0-4675 GCA_043776735.1 Deltaproteobacteria bacterium
CTCCCTTTGGGCCATTTGCTTTGAGAAGCGCCAACACCCGGTGGCCATAACGCTCTAACCATTCTAGAGGCAGTGGTGCCCAGCCTTCATTACCTTCTAATGGAATTCGGGTTAGCCCCTCCTGCCAGGCCTGAAACACACGTGCCGAATCCACCGAAGCTCGGCCGTCGGTTTGTCCAAAGGTCACCTTTAAAGCTCCGTCATCAAAACTAAGTGTAACGAAAAGCGGGACTTTGATTCCAAAATAGCCCACTCCATTTCCCATCACGTCAATACGGGAGCCAGCCATTCGTTGGCTAAAGCGTTCGGCCATTTCGCCTCGAAAATTTACTCGGCGCCCAACACTTATTCCAAACTCTGCGTTCATGGAATTGGCCAGTCGCGTTTCCGCTCCCAGATCCCGCGCAGGAACCGTTTTCACCTCCCCTAAAAAAACTAATTTTCCACTATCCACCCTGGCAAAGGGGGGCTCGCCGTAAACGATGAGTGGCAAAACCGAAAGTACATCCCCGGAGGCTGAAGTGTGAAAGATCAGGCGGGGGCGAATTTCATCGTCTGTTTTAGGTAGTAGGCGACTTGTGATTACGACCGGAACTTTGGCCCTTAACTTTGGAAGCAAATCAGACACAAGGCGAGCAAGCTCGGCAGCGCCAAAGATTCGGCCCTGGCGAACAAGCTGCAATTCATCGGGAGTAAACGCCGGTTCAGCCAGCGAATGCAAACCCTCCGCGCTAAGGACCACCCCGTTTTTGAACTCTTGGGTAATGGCGGGATTCTTTTCAAACACTAATCGCACGCCGGCCCCCTCGTCGCTGAGCCTGGCCCGTAGCCGGGAAAGGGGCGGCCCGATAACCACCGAGTTGCCGGCAAAATAAACCTGTTTGCTCGGTTTGAGGTGATTAAGAAGCGTGTGCAACGCGGGAGAGGATAATTCACCCTCCCTTTTTACGGGCAGAAGACTATCTACAGCGAAGTCTTCCTTGCTGGCACTTACCATAGGGCCTGCTGAAGCCCCAGAAACGTAAGATGCTAATGAGCCAGTGACGGGAGTCTCTTTTTCCCCCACTCGAATCTTTCTTTCAAACCACACGGCCCCGTCCCGTACGGAAAAAACATAGCAGACCAGTCCCCGTACCATTGAGGAAACAGGTAAGGATTTTCCCTGTTCTTTAGCTCGTCGTAACGCAATGACCGCAGCGGCCACATGCTCACACGGGTTTTGTGTGGATTGGCAATCACAGAGCCAGTCTTCGTCTTCAAAAAGTAATTTTACCGTCGCACTTACCGGCCTTTTTGGAATGGTGACTCGCAACACGGCTTCTATCGTGGTCAAGGATTCGCCGACCACGCCGCTCCCTCGGCTTAGCTCGACTCCGCGCGACCAGGTGATAGCTGAAGAAGACTCTCGAATTAATTTAAATAGCTCGTCGAGGTCCATGGGGGAATCTTACTATTTTCCTGTTTCAACTAGGTATCTAAAGTAGAGGTCTTCCACTTTAGCTCTCGCCCAAGGGGTGCGGCGCAGAAAGGTAAGGCTCGATTTGATGCTGGGGTTGATTTTAAAGCAGTTGATTTTAACGTCCTGGCTTAGATATTTCCATCCGTAGTGTTCCACGAGAACGGTGAGCAACTTTTCTAAAGTCAGTCCGTGAAGAGGGTCTTTTGGCTTGGTTGGCGTCATGTTTCGGGGGGCACTTTACTCGTTCCGAGAGGGCAGCGGTAGCCAAAAAGGCTGACACTCTCGGACCTTCGGTCCCAGAGATCGTCGCAGTGGCGCGCCCTTGGGCCGCCAGGTGCCCCTTTGATCTCCCAGGCCAATAGGCCTGGCAGTCTCAGTCATTCAAAGTAATGCGAACGTCGTCTTGGGTAAGTAATGAGGCTGAGTTCTGGGACCGTCGTTTCAAGTGGTAGTAACGACAATATTCATAATGTTAAATACTTAACAGTATTCACTATATCCAATATATCCAATATATAAATATGTTAATATAGATCATGGATCTGTCGATACTTCTGGTAGGGTTTAGCCAAGATTTATGGTTTCCAGCGCACTTCAAAAAATAGAAGAACCTAGCCCCGAGCATCAGGTCAAACATTCCCTCTCCGAGCTTTGCAAAGCAGCCGCAGAACCGCTCCGCTTGGACATCCTTAGGGTGCTCAGCAAGGAATCGTTTGGGGTTCAGGAGCTTGCCCTCATTTTGTCCATGCCCCAGCCCGGCATGAGCCATCACCTAAAAATTCTTTTTAAAAGCGGCATGCTCGTCACGCGAAGGCAGGGGAACTCCATTTTTTATCGCCGTGCGCTTCTCAAGGGCGATTCGGATCTCAACACCTTTCAAGCTTCCCTTTACTCCACCATCGATGGGATCCCTCTTTCGGAAGATCAGAGTAAAAAGATGGGCGAGGTGCATAAGGAACGGTCCTTACAATCCCGCCAGTATTTTGAACGGAACGTGGACAAGTTCGAAGAGAACCAGGGAATGCTCTGTGATTTAAACCAGTACTTTCCCAACATCAAAGAGCTACTTGATCTCATGAATCTTCCCAAAAACAGCCGAGTAATGGAAGTCGGACCCGGCCAAGGATTGCTGCTGGAAGAACTCGCCACTCGCTTTGATAAATTGGTGGCCTTAGACAGCTCGGGGGAGATGCTGGCTCTGACGCAAGGGCGAGTTAAAAAATCCAAGAAGATTGAATTCGTAAATAGCTCGTTAGAAAGCTATCCCTCTCAGCGCGATACTTTTGATGCCGTGGTGCTCAATATGGTCATGCACCACATGGCATCACCGGCTAAGGCATTCCAAAAATTAAAACAGATTGTTGGCCAACAGGGGTACCTCCTGGTAGCTGATTTGTGTTCGCATAATCAAGAATGGACTAAGGAATCCTGTGGAGATCTCTGGCTCGGATTCGATCCGCAAGACCTTACCGACTGGGGCAAGAGCGCCGGCTTTGCCGAAGAGCACAGCTTATATCTGGGTTTAAAAAATGGATTTCAGATCCAACTAAAATTATTTTCAAAATTCTAATATAGGAGAAAACAATGCCAAACAAAGACTACAAAGTGAAAGATATCAGCTTGGCCGCCTTTGGCCGAAGAGAGATCAAGCTCGCCGAACGGGAAATGCCCGCATTGATGGCGCTTCGCCGCAAGCATGGCAAAGACAAACCGTTAACTGGAGCCAAGATCATTGGCTGTATTCATATGACCATTCAGACGGCTGTTCTTATTGAGACGCTGGTTGATTTAGGAGCTCAAGTCCGCTGGTCGTCTTGCAATATTTTCTCCACCCAAGACCACGCTGCGGCAGCCATTGCCGAAGCTGGTGTTGCTGTCTATGCTTGGAAGGGCCAAACCAACGAAGAGGCCAGTTGGTGTATTGAGCAGACTATTCTTAAGGACGGCAAGCCGTGGGAAGCCAACATGCTTCTCGACGATGGCGGCGATCTTACCGAAATGGTCCACAATAAATATCCACAGATGCTCAAGTCGATCCACGGCATCACGGAAGAGACCACCACAGGCGTGCACCGTTTGATGGAGATGATGGCCAAGGGCGAACTGAAAGTACCCGCCATTAACGTCAACGACTCCGTCACTAAGTCCAAAAACGACAACAAGTACGGATGCCGCCACAGCTTGAACGACGCCATCAAACGCGGAACCGACATGCTGCTAGCAGGAAAAAAAGCCCTAGTCGTTGGTTATGGCGATGTGGGTAAAGGATCTGCACAGAGCCTTCGTCAGGAAGGAATGATCGTAAAGGTCTCTGAAATCGATCCTATTTGTGCCATGCAAGCCTGCATGGATGGATACGAAGTGGTTTCTCCATATAAGGACGGAATCAACACAGGCAAAGAGGACGGCGTCGACAAAGCTCTAATGGGAACTCTCGATTTGATCGTCACCACCACAGGAAATGTGGCCGTCTGCGATAAGTACATGCTCACGCACCTTAAATCGGGCGCTGTGGTTTGTAACATCGGCCATTTCGATAGCGAGATCGATACTAAGTTCTTGCGAGAAAAGTTTGAATGGCAGGAGATCAAACCGCAGGTCCATAAGATCCACCGCAATCCTAAAGACGAAGAGGACTACCTTATTCTTCTTTCGGAAGGTCGCCTTGTGAACTTAGGTAACGGTACCGGCCATCCTTCACGGATCATGGACGGGTCTTTTACTAACCAGGTCCTGGCTCAGATGCATCTGTTTGCTTACAAATGGGCGGACAAAAAAGGGGAACCAGTTTTCGTCCGTGTGTTGCCCAAAAAGCTAGATGAAGAAGTGGCCCGTAATATGGTGGAAGGGTTTGGCGGCGTGATCACTAAACTCACCGCAGAACAAGCCAAGTACATCAACGTAAAGCCTGAAGGGCCTTACAAGTTGGACGAGTACAAGTACTAATCTATTGTTATTGGAGTTAGCTACGACGTAAAGGGGGCCACCCGAGACCGGGGCCCCCTTTTTTGTTTGTCCTGTTGAGAGCGAATTTCGGCAGCTCTTTACCGCTATCCAGAGGGCCTTGGGTTGGTATATACTGGTATATACCATGTTTTTATATCGTGTGACTCAAGCACTAGAAAGACACAAAGTCCCTTATGCCATTGTGGGGGGGTACGCCGTGGCTTTACATGGTGCGGTTCGCGGAACTGTGGACCTGGATCTCGTTTTGGC
>JAYVQZ010000413.1:0-4658 GCA_043776735.1 Deltaproteobacteria bacterium
GAGTACGCCAAAGCGTTAAAGCAGGTGCGCGAAAGCGGTGTCTTAAATCGCAAAGAATTTCCGAATGGGATGTAGGTTCCATCTAATGTTCTTTGGAACCTATCCTCAGGTCGTAGACCTGGGGATCTCAGTCTAAGAAACCCTGATTCGATTGCAAGAGCAACGACGGTTGAGGCTCCCGGGCTTCAGTCCCGAGAGCTCGATCAAAAATGAGTTACCACAAGGTCCCGATTTACTTCTGCCCCACCACATACGCTACCCAGCTCTGGCTAGAATCAGGGACCTCTTCGGCCTGACCAATTCCTTCCCAGTAAATGAAAGTCCTTTTAAATCCTGTCTCTTGCATTAGTTCGCGAAGCTCGATCGGAGTCCACATTCTCCAGTCATAAACAAATACGCGCTTTCGCAGCTTTTCTCCCGGCCTTTGGATGTGAATGGAGAATTTAGCCTCGCGAGACAGGGCATTGAACGACTCCTGCTCCCAAGTATAAGTAAAATCAGGAAAGTCCACCGTGGTTTCCCGTTGAGGCGATAGTTCGATTCCGCCCAAACAATCCAATAGGACAATTCCTTTCTCGCTCAATTTTGTGTGGCACTGTTTTAGGTAGTCTTTTAGAACCGACCGTCTTTTGAATACACCGTAAGAAAAATTAAGTGCGGCAATGATATCAGCCGGGGGAGTGCGGGGAGAGCGAACGTCGGTCTTAAGAACCTTTAAACGCTTCTGCTCCTCTTTGGTGAGCAGCGGAATAAAGTTCTTTTTTCCAAAATTTAACGGTTTGTCATCTACGTCGATCGCTGTTGCTCTGTTCTCCCGCGCCCGGGTTACCCATTCATAAGAGAGGGCGAAGGCGCCTGAGAAATCTTCTCGAAAAGCAACGGGCGTTCGCCTGGCCAGATCACGGTAGACGTTTTCTAGAAAGTCGCACATAGCCGGCGGGTCCTGAACGGCTTTGAGGTAGAAGTCGTACTTATTAAATGGGGGGAGTTTAGGCATGGGGAACGGGTATCCAATTTACTACGGGGTAGCAAGGACTTTGGCTTTTCTGCGGATCGGCGACGGGGTAGGTTGCGCTTACCTTTAAGGAGAGACCATGAGCGAAAATAGGTTTGAGCACGTAACAAGAAGAGAATTGCTGGTGGCCGGAATAGGCTATGCGGCCGCTGTGATGCCCGTCACATCTTGGGCGGTGACTACGCTTGCTGCGGGAATGGCTGACGGTGACGTTGAAATCACTCTGGGCAAAGAAAAAATGCCTGGCTATTGGGCAATGCCAAAGGGCAACGGGCCGTTTCCAGTGATTATAGTGGTTCAGGAGATTTTTGGAATTCATGAGTACATCAAAGACGTCTGTCGCAGGCTTGCTAAAGAGGGGTATCTAGCCATCGCCCCTTCTCTTTATTCCCGTCTTGGCGATGCCACTAAGATTGCAGAAATCGACAAAATTCTCGCCGACATTGTTGCAAAGGTGAACCACCCCCAGGTGATGAAAGATCTGGATGGGGTGTTATCCTGGCTCTCCGTTAATCCTAAGGCCGATACGAAGCGAGTTGGCATTACTGGGTTTTGCTGGGGCGGGAACATCACGTGGATGTATGCCGCCCACAATCCAAAACTTAAAGCGGGAGTCGCATGGTATGGGAAGGTTAGCGGCGACAAAAAGCCCGATCAGCCCCTGTTCCCACTTGATATTGCAAACGATCTAAGAGTTCCCGTATTAGGGCTTTATGGGGAGAAGGACACCGGCATCCCTTTGGATCAAGTGGAGAAGATGAAAGTGGCTCTTAAAAAAGGGAAGCGGACTTCTGAGATTGCGGTTTTTCCAGGAGCCGGACACGGTTTTCACGCCGATTATCGGCCTAGCTACAACGCTGAAGCTGCCAAGCAGGGCTGGGAAAAACTACTCGCTTGGTTTCACAAAAACGGCCTTTGAGTCCGAAACAAGAAAAAAAGGGCGCCTCCTCATTGAGGAGACGCCCAACAAATTTTTATTAGTATAGGTTTAAGCCGCTTTTTTGAAACCGCCTGCATGGTTGATGTCGGCCGCTGCGGGGGCTAGGTAACCTCGTTTTTTTGCCTCGGGGGCTTTGTCCCATTCCCCGTTGGTGTAGCATTCAATAGTAAAAGTTTTAGCGTTGTAGAACTCGGGCGGGCAGTCCTTAAGAAGTTTCTGCACCCGATCTAAGCGCGTTGAAGCATCCGCATTTCGAAACTTGTCCGAAATTACCACCACTTTGTAGGGCGTGCTCTTTGCGTCCAAATAGCATTCGAAGTTCTTCAATGAGTGAAGAGCTTTCTTAAGCGCAAAGCGTGTACGTTCCTGTTCCATGGATACCTCTCTTCGTTTTTTGTTTTTGAATTGGCTGGTTTGACAACCCGAACCCAATCCTTAGGATGCGCCAAAATTGTGATTGAATTATGCGGTTAAAATGGCATGTAACCATTTGAAATAAAATGATTATTTACGCATCCTGTTTTAAATGGCAATCCATTTGGTTCCAAGGCCTTTTTTTTCGGTATGCCGATTGCACAACGTAAGTAGGTATGAAGAACTTAGGACACAAAGAACGATTTGAAATTTGGTCGGCGTTAAAAAACACCTGGGTATCACGCCTGTGGGGACGAATTAGTGGTCGTTCCGTCATAGAACGTGTCGAAAATACAGCAAGAGTGACCGGGGGATTTGTTCGCTACAGCGATTCTCTCGAGGCAACGAGCGCTGTTACTGGTGGGCACCCCGAAGACATCAATGGGATGCCGCCTGACATTCGGCCCACTCTAAACAAGTTGGACCGACCGTAGCCGAGCAGAATCACGGTGAGGAACTCCCCTTTTCGGAATAAAACACCCTTCCGCAGTGGAAAAACTCCTCATTCGTTCCACGGCCTCGGTGGTCACATCGGGCACGGACGTTGCACATGGCTCAATCAACAAAGGGAGAATTTTATGACAGAAAAAAGTAGTAAAAAAGAAGAGCAATGTGAAATTTTAAGAGGAGTTCTCTCGGATAGTTTTGTCGTGTATATGAAGACCATTGCGGTCCATTGGAATTATCACGGACCAAAGTTTTTCTCGGTACATAAACTAACCGAAGGTCAGTATCAAAATCAGGCCGAGGCCATTGATGAAATTGCCGAGAGAGTTCGGGCCTTAGGTGGCATAGCTCCCATTTCACTTAAGGATATTTTAGCCGATTCCAATATTGCGGAGTTAACGACAGCAAATCAGGAACAAGATTTTCTTGTCAGTCAGTTGGTAGCCAGCAATCAAACACTTGCGGAGAAAGCCACCAAAGCGGCAAAAAAGCTCGAGGAACTTGGGGATCTATACAGCCACGACATGGTAGTTCAACGCATTGGAGCACACGAAAAGGCCGCGTGGATGCTGCACAGTCAGCTCGAGTAATTCAAGCACGCCCAGCAGTGTGCAAACGGGATATTTATAAACTTGCGCTTAGCGAAGGGTGGTACTGAGCTGATTTGCTCTCCGGCAAAGTGGAAAGCTTCACGTGCTTAAACCAAAAGTTGCAAAGCGAGTTGATAGTATCTTGAAACGTATTCAAACTGCTGGGTTTTGTGAGGAATGCCGTGGCACCGCAAAGATAAGAATCCGAAATCTCTCGCTCGTTGCTGGTAGTGGATAGGATGATGACGGGAATAGAACAGAAGTCTACGTTCGATTTAATTTCCTTCATGAGCTCACGACCGTCCTTTTGTGGAATATTTAGGTCCATCAGAATAAGGTCGGGAACAGGTCGGTTGAAAAAAGCTTCTCTGCCGAATATAAAATCGGCCCCTTCCATTCCGCTTTTAGCAAAGTGAAGATTGACCTTTATTCCAGTGTTCGCAAAAAGAACCTTCAGTAAACTTCTGTCCGCTTCATTATCCTCAACTATGAGGATCTCGTGGGTCCGTTCGGCCTTCATAAACTGCCCCTATCCTCTACAAAAAGTTAGTACGAGTGTGGTTTACCAAAACTGGCAATTCCGTCAAGCGGCTCGCCCTGCGTTATCAGAGGCTTTCTTTTCTGCTCCCCAGGGAATTTGAGAAGCTGTGGTGGGAACCCAAGGAGTCACACAGGTATTTGGAATGATAAATAAAAATTGAGGCAACGACGTTGTGTGCATAGCTGCTGGCGAAGGCTTTTATGCTTGTTTTTAACCCGATCGCGCGTCCTTTCTGTGCCTAAATAATTATGCTATCGCGCAGAGAGTGCGCCCGCTTTTTTATGCTGCGCGGTGTATCTATTTGTTTCATCTACGAAGATTTTCGTAGACATGTACGAAGGCTTTCGTAGATTATAAATTATAGGAGTTTTTAATGCAAAAAAATCAGAAGGAACGGCTGCTCACCGAAGTAGAGCTGGAATTGATGAATATAGTGTGGCGCCTGGATACGTGTGTGGTGCGAGACGTTCTATTGGCGCTTCCTGTAGGACGCGATGTTACATACACCTCCGTCGCCAAGATAATGAAAATTTTGGAAGATAAGGGGGCGCTTCGAAGTGAGAAAAAAGAGAAGACTCACACCTACCGAGCGCTCCTCTCACGAGAAAATTACGAAAAGCGTGCTTTAAACCACGTTGCTCAAAAACTTTTTGATGGTAGCTCCTCATCTATGGTGATGCGCCTGTTGGATGAATCGGAACTTACCCTTGA
>JAYVQZ010000414.1:0-4649 GCA_043776735.1 Deltaproteobacteria bacterium
TGGTTGAGGAGCCTTTGGTACGGAACCCCGGTTTTATCCGAACGGGTCCTAAGACGGTTCAGGCTTTCCTGATCGATGTTGATCGTGATCTTCACCTTGTTGCTTTTGGCTGCAGCCCTACGCATGATGCGCGTGCCATTTGCATCAATTGTAAGATTACTTAACTTTGGCTGTCTCATAGAGTCTCCTGAACTTTCTCCAATTCCCGCTTCCAATGATCCGGATCTTCAAACCTCGACGCGTAAAGCAAGTGGTCAGAACCTTGCCGGATCTCGTCTTTCCAATCCAGTAGAGCCGAGGTTCCTGATTGGAATGCTTCTCATCCCTCAATAACACGCCCTTAGGGTCAGAAAATGTCTCCGTGGCCTCTAGGAAAGTAACCCCATGCTTCCTGATGTTCTTGGATTCCTTTGTGAGGTCCCATTCAAAGTCCACGGACTAGGATAACCATATTTATATGTATAATGCCATACTGTTGTTTTGAACCAGTAGCCATTGCCTGGGGGAAGATCTTTATCTGAGAAGGTTACGTAGTGGCAAAATCCGTTCGGGCGTTGATTAAGAACATCCCCTGGATTACATTTGAGAAAATGACTGGAGGCGCAGTGACCTGGAATGTCGGAAATCTTGAAGGATTAATCCCTTTGTTCGGAGGTTTGTATGCCTATCTCATGGCGAAGGGAATTGTGCTCGGCTCCAAGAACCCTGAAAAAATGATCGCCTGGCGAAACAGATTCGGGCCCATGTTGAAAATCGTGGGACCTTCTTTGATGGTTTGGGGTCTTATCGTGCTCTCCGGGATATTAAATGGCCGGCCGGCCTGAGAGATTCGTTCTGGTTCGAATACTGTTCCGATTGGTCAAAAATGGGTGGGTGACGGGATAGTATTCGAACCATCAACCACTGCCCGGGAGTGCCCGGCCCAGTGGACTCGAGGGAAGATCGACCTAGACGAGCTGGCAAGACTCCGCCAGGAAGGCTGGACCTCAAAAGAATTGCAGGCTCATTTTGGTTTTGGAAGGACCAAGATCAATTTGGAACTGCGTACGATGCGATACCGGAAGTTGCACTAACGACCGCCCGGAATTCCGGGCAATTCATCGTCCTTGCGCGGGTGACAGGTCGCGGCGCGTAAAGTAAGAATGCCGAATGAGGGTTTTATTCCTGTCCCTTTTCTTTGTGGTGGGGTGCGTATCTACTCGGCCAATTCACATCGACCCAGAAAAAGTTGAGGCTTGGTCTTACGAATTAGGTGCGAAGGAACCGTTCCAATCTCCCTTTCTTTCTCACTTCTCAGTCCCGGGTCACGAGCTCTATTATTTGGCGGCTCATCATGGGAATCACCTAAATTCCCCGACGTTTCGACTCGCCAAACTGGCCTTTGAACGATTTCCCATAGGGAATGTACTTATCGAGGGGTACCCCAACGTGAAGGGTCCCAGCTCTCCATCCTATGCCACGTATGTGAAAAAGACCTGCGACTCAAAGTTTTGCGAAGGAGGGGAGCCTGCCTATTCCACTCTTCTTGCTATCGAGAAGGGCATTCCTTACGAAGGAGTCGAGCCATCGGAGGCAATGATTTTGAAGAGCGTTAATGTAGGCGGGTACTCATCGAACGACCTCGTCGCCTTTTATGTTCTGAGACAAATTGCGGAGTGGAAAAGACAAGGAAAGCTTTCCCGTAAGGCAGTCGGGGTTCTTGTGAAGGACTTCGTCGATTACGAAAGAGATGAGCTGAAACTCCCGGGCACCTTTTCCTTCGCCTATCCTGACCTTAGAAAATGGTATCGGGACAAGAATAAGAAGGAGCTGGAACTACTTAATTTTGACAATGAGGAAGTGGCCCCTCTTCCGCAGGGTCCACTTTTTACTAACCGGCTTTCTTCCGTGGTTGGGGAGGTTCGTGACCGAGAAATCCTGAAAGTCCTAACGAAGCGCATGAACGAACATAGACAAGTTTTCTTGGTTATGGGCCATAGCCACCTGGCCGTTCAGCGGAAAGCCATTGAAAATGCTTTCGGGCCGCCTTTGAAGCAGATTCCCGCTCCTGCCGTGGAATCAGCTGGGCCGTAGGGTTCGAATACTATTTCGATTGGACCTATTCAGCGGAGTTGAACCGGTCGAGGCTTAAGAAATGGCTGGAGAGTTCGATGCCCCCATCCGGTCAACCGCCTTTATCAAACCGCTTAGCATTTTACCCAGTTCCGACAATGATCCCCTGCATTTCTCATAGCGCTCCTGGTTTAGAATCTCGCGGTTTTTGAGAATCTCGATGATGGGTACGCATTCAAATGTCGAACCTCTTGCGATCCAAAAGAACTGGCGCTTGTCTCCTGCGTGCCACCGGCCATTACCCTCGGCGATGTTCAATGGAATGGAGAGTGCGGCACGGGAGAGTTGGTCTAATAGGTTGGCTGAAACCCTTCCTGCGCTCTCCCGACATAAATGATCGACCGTGTCGACCCATTTGAGCGCGGCCTGGTAAACGAGTAGGTTTTCAAATGTAAATAGCCTCATTCCTTCACCTCTAATTTCAAATTTCTAATCTCTAAAATTTTGCACCCATGGCAAGGATCAGTGGGAAGCGGGGATTCGGAAGAGATTAGAAATTAGTAATTAGAGGAAAATTTTGCTGGCGCAAAATTTTTGGGGTGGGCGAGGGGAATTGAACCCCCGACACCCAGAGTCACAGTCTGGTGCTCTAACCAACTGAGCTACGCCCACCACAAGGTTGAAAAGGCTAGGATTACTAGCTTCAACAGAAGACCGATAAAATCACGGAAATTGAGCGCAACGTCAAGCTTCGCGGTGGGCCATTTTTGCCAAGCCGGCTGGGCTAGAACCCAGAAAAGGTTAAATTTCCAAGTAGTTCAGGTCGCGGGAGTGGGTCTCATCTAACGTAACTAAGGCCAATACGGCGGGAATAGAGATTAGTCCAAAGACCACCAGGGCACTTCCGGCCAGGCCAAAACGGGGCTGAAAAGCTTGAAATGCCAAAGTAAGTAGAATTACCGAACCCCGTACAAAGTTGGGTACCGTCGTGGTGACCGTAGACCTCAAATTGGTTCCAAACTGCTCGCTCGCCATCGTGACAAAGACCACCCAATAACCTGTGGCTAGGCCCAGAAAAAAGCAGATCGTATAGAAATAAAAAGCCGAAAAACCATGGGAATTTAGTAGAACTAAAATCAGTATGGCCTCAACCGCCATGGCTCCGGCCACCACCTTTTTTCGACTACCCATCCATTGGCTAAGCACTCCGGTCCCCACGTCGCCCAACGCGACACCCGCGTAGCAAAACAGGATTCCCCGGCCGGCGGAAATTGGCTCAATCGCCCCAAGTGATTTTGCAATCTCCGGGGCAAACGTCACAATAATTCCCACGCAAAACCAAATGGGCACGCCAATGAAAATGCAACTAAGGTACTTCCAAGTGCGCGACCACGTAGCAAAGAGCAGACTTAAATCTCCCCTCCGCACGGAAGAGGAGCGGATTTCGTTGAACAAGCCTGAGTCCACAAGACTCACTCTAGCTATTAACAAACAGAGGCCTAAACTGCCGCCCACCATGTAGGCCGCTTTCCAGTTAAGAAGACCGGCTGTGAATCCAGCAAACACCGCACCCGAAAGTCCCACCCCAGCCACGATCGCTGTGCCGTAACCTCTTACCTCTTTGGGAAGGATTTCAGAAACAAGCGTAATCGCCGCACCTAATTCACCGGCTAATCCAATGCCCGCAATAAACCTGAGTAGGGCATATTGATCCACCGTCGTCACAAAGGCATTGGCGATGTTGGCTACGGAATAAAGGCAGATGGAGCCAAACAGAACGCTCACTCTTCCCTTTTTATCTCCCAAAATCCCCCAAAGGATTCCGCCAATGAGAAGGCCTGCCATCTGCCAGTTCAGCAAACGCACGCCCACATTGAGAAGCTCGATTTGAGGAACACCAAGAGATTTGAGGGAGTCGGTCCTTAAAATGCTAAACAGCACCAGATCGTAAATATCTACGAAGTAGCCTAGGGCTCCAATGAGCACTGGAGTGGAAAAAATATGAGCCCGTGAAGTGGTCACGTTCGGGGGAACTTTCTTAACGCCTCTTCAAAATCTAATATGGGCGCGCGAATCAAACCATCGCTTGCAGGTTTGTAGGAAGGATCCACGTAGATCGCCGTCGGGTCCCCCACACTCACCGAATATTTCTTCTTTAAGTTCACCTGCGAAATCGGTATTTCTAAAAGGTAGGCGTAGTCGCTGATTGCCACAAAGGAGTGAACGTTGTCCCGATCGTCGGACATCGTTATGATATCGCCGGCCGAGATATCCTTATCGATTGCCGGCCTTAGCCAGGTGGCCCGCTCCTCATCCCGAACCCTCTGAAAGGTGCGAACATGAAAGGTTCCCTTCAAAACCAGATGGGCGGAAACCATATTGTTATGTCCATGAGGTGGGGTGATTGCCCCACGGCGATAAGCGAAGACCTTGTGCTCAAAATCAAAAGACTGAGACACGCCCTGCCTTTTAGAAAAAGAGACGTCCCGAACAGCGGCAATATCGCGTGGGTATTTGATCTTTTGAATGAGCTGATCGAAATTTAAAAATTTTAAAAGCTTGGGATAAGAGAGCGTCTTATTGAGCGCCTCCATCTT
>JAYVQZ010000415.1:0-4646 GCA_043776735.1 Deltaproteobacteria bacterium
GGATCGACCCCTTGCTGTCCGTAACGATCCCGACTGCCTTCTCTCATAGCTTCGATTGATCCCATGCCCCGATACGATTTATACGTTCTCCCCTGGTAGAAAACGATTTCTCCCGGTGCCTCATCGGTTCCTGCAAAAAGGCTTCCCACCATTACGCAGTTAGCGCCGGCAGCCAGAGCCTTGACAGCGTCCCCTGAATATTTCACACCACCGTCAGCAATAAGGGTTTTGCCATATTTCTTTGCTACCGGTGCCACGTTGCGAATCGCGGTGAATTGGGGCAGCCCAACTCCGGCAACAATTCTTGTGGTGCAGATAGAGCCGCACCCCATGCCTACTTTTACCGCGTCGACACCAGCTTCAAAGAGGTGCTCGGCCCCTTCGGCCGTTGCGATATTTCCCGCTACGACAATCAAATTAGGAAATTTCTTTTTTGACCAACGGAC
Source organism: Deltaproteobacteria bacterium (assembly GCA_043776735.1). GTDB lineage: Bacteria > Bdellovibrionota > FAC87 > UBA2466 > UBA2466 > JBGSST01. The sequence continues at coordinate 447 of JAYVQZ010000415.1, forward strand.
CATGTCGAGAACATTTTTCGAATCGCCGTGCGCGGTATCAATGGCGATGAAGTCCACATGGGCTGCCTCTAAGGCTTCGATACGAGTCCTGGACTCCGGACCAGTGCCAACGGCGGCGCCAACGCGTAGGCGGCCTTTCGAATCCCGATTCGAAAGCGGATTGGAGATGGTCTTTTGAATGTCCTTAATGGTGATAAGCCCTTTTAGGTGCTTTTCGCCATCGATGACCGGCAACTTTTCAATGCGATGCTGATGCATCAGACGCATCGCCTCTTCCCTTCCAATATTCACTTTTGCGAAAATGAGCTTGCTCTCCGGTGTCATCACTTCGGAGATAGGTCTTTTTAGATTTTCTTCAAATCGAAGATCCCGGTTGGTAAGAATCCCAACCAACTTTCCGTCCTGTGTGACGGGCACCCCAGAAATGCTGCTCTGCTTCATAATAAGCAGCGCTTCACTCACGCTTTGACCGGGCTGCATGGTGATGGGGTCTAGGATCATTCCACTTTCAAACTTTTTTACCTTCTCCACTTCCAAAGCCTGGCGTTCAATGGCCAAGTTTCGATGGATAACCCCAATGCCTCCGGCACGGGCCATGGCAATGGCAGTGCGGCTTTCCGTAACTTTGTCCATTGCGGCAGAAACAATTGGGATTTTTAAACCGATCTTACCGGCAAACGAGGTTTCCAAATTCACTTCCGGAGGGGTTACTTCGGAATATTTGGGAACTAGGAGAACGTCGTCGAAGGTTAGGGCTTCAGGTAACGGGGAGTTTTTCGTTATTTCCATGATGGTGTTTACCACTTCAGCGTTCGATTTGACAAGAACCAGCAAAAAATCGTCGTAGAAACAGTCATTTGTATTCCCACGGAGATTTTTTTTTCGGCTATAATCAGACAAATTTTAGACAAACGATATGAACCCTTCCCGCATTCCCATTGCCGCTTTACCGACACCAGATCTTACGGTGATTTTGCCCTGCTACAATGAAGCGGAAACGGTCGAAGCAGTGCTTCGAGACTGGATGAGCTGTCTCGAATCGCGGGTTGCCTCTTATGAAATTCTAGTAATCAACGACGGTTCCAGCGATGGCAGCGGCCGAATATTAGACAACCTTCGTAAAGAATTCAGTAAGACGCTTAGAGTCATCCATCAACTCAACCTGGGACCCAATGCCGCCGTAAAGCGAGGCATCGAAGCTTCGCGAGGCATTTACCTCCTAGTGATTGAAGGAGAAGGGCGCTATGAGCCTACTGATTTTTTTAGAATGTGGGATCGCAGACTGGGCTATCTTTTAGTTCTAGGAAGTCGCAGCCACCGTCTAGAAAGGTTTGCCCATCGGGCGTTGAGCCAATTTCAAGCCTGGTTCCTCTCCTGGTTTTTCGGCGTAAAGCTTCGCGACGTCAGCACACCGTTTCGCCTGATAAAACGAATCGAGGCAATTGAAGCCCTCTCCTCAGTTCCCGTGTCCTTGATTCCCGTAGACCTTGCCGTTGCCCTCCATGTTGGTATGAACCTGATGAGCAATGTACTTGAGGTTTCTGTCCCTCATCGACCACGAAAGAATGCGGCCGGTTCTGAAGGGCTGCTTCGCCTCTTTTGGCGCGCTCTAAAGACTTCGCGAGGGCTTTTTCTTTTCTGGCTAGAACGCCCGCGCCTGCCCATGATCCCCTTTCTTATTTCTAGACGCGAAGCGCAATAACCAAATTCCTCATTCCACCGATAAGAGTTCTAGGATCTCTATTCTCTTTTGGGGGAAAGCACGCATGAAGACAGCAACGAAAAAAGAGCCCAAGGTAAAAAAACGGTTTTGCATGCATGATGAGTGCAAAGAGACCGCAGTTTCCCATGGCTATTGCCGACTGCATTACATCGCCAACTTCCGTACCATTCGGCTGAGCGAGCAGATTAAAGCGGAACGGCGATTAAATGCTTACGTTGATAGACTTTCAAAGAGGTATCCCGGAGAGGTACTTGAAAAAATCAAGGCAGGTATTGAGAGCGACGAAAAGTTTAAAGAGTCCGTCGAAGAACTCGACTTGGACACCGATCCCGAACCGACAGAGACAGAACGGGAATTTTTAGAGCGGTTTGACCGCAAAAAAGACTGATCTCAAATGCGGTTCCTAAACTAGTCCTAGAAAACAAGGGAGGCTTGCCCTAGCGCTCCTCTCCACCAACTGCGGAGAGTTAAGCGCGACAAGCCCCCCAACCCATGCCCATTTCTTTAATGAATCTAGCTGATAGAGGGAAGGCAAAAGGATGCCAAACCCCTCTATTTTGTTATTTTGTGTTAAGAGACACGTTGCGTTAAGTACATAGTTTCTTTTAGTATTTCTGTTTCATCGCTAAACCCCTGTAGATGCGCGATGGGCCAATGTCTTCACGATTCCCTACCCCCAGCCCCAGCCCCCCTCGGCAAAATTCCAGACTTTCCTGTTGCCCTTTCAACTAAGCGGACGATATAACGCCAGTCTTTATCAAGCGTTAAGCATTAGGTAGGTTCATATGCGCCTCGGAATTTATGGAAAGAAAGTGGGCATGACCCAGGTATTCGACGAAAAAGGCGGCATTCATGCCGTTACTGTCGTGGATACGTCAGGTTGCCACATCACCCAAGTGAAGACGACAGACAAAGAGGGCTACGCCGCTCTTCAGGTCGGCTTTGGTGAAGCAAAGCCGCAGAACATCGGAAAAGCCCTCGCCGGCCATTTGAAAAAAGCTGGCGTCGCTCCCCGGATGCAATTTGGCGAACTTCGTTTTGAAGCAAACGACGACATGACTCAGTTTAAAGCTGGGCAGCGTCTTTTAGCTTCGATGTTTGAAAAAGGCGACCGCATTGACGCCATTGGTGTCACCATCGGCCGCGGTTTTACTGGCGTAATGAAACGCTGGAACTATCACGGTAAGCACGCTACCCACGGAACTTCTAAGTACTTCCGTCATGGCGGATCCAACGGTTCCAACACGTTCCCAGGCCGTGTTCTCAAGAACAAGGGTATGCCGGGTCAGTACGGAAACGAAAACGTGACGATCCCTAATCTTCAAGTCTTTGAAGTCAGAGGTGAGGAGAATCTCATCTTGGTTAAAGGTGCCGTTCCTGGAGCCAACAACAGCATCGTCTGCTTGCGCACCACAAAACGCACTAACAAGAAGCCTGAAGGGCGTACGTTGGTCGCTTAACGGCTTAACCTCTTTTTACGAAGAGAGCAGATTTCATAAGCCGGTCGGCTTCAAAATCGACCGGCTTTCTTATTTGGGAAAGCCTCTGCCAATGGTTTGATGGCAGGCATCCGTTGGTAATTCTTCCAAAGGCTTCGTCATTCCAGCCACTGAAGTTGCAAGAAACAAATAGATACCCCTGTTCAGCCACGACTTGGCTTGACGCGCGGATCAATTCCCCCGCTTCCTCCTCGAGCCGAAACACCTTCTTTTGGTTTCTAGAAAAGCTAGGTGGATCAAGCACGACTACGGAAAATTTCTCGCCTCGTTTTTGGGCCTTTCTCAAAAAATCGCGGGCATCATCGGAAAAGAAACGGTGGTTTGCTAAGGAGACGCGATTGTGTGCAAAATTTCGCTTTCCCCAATTTAGATATTTGGTTGAAAGATCAATATTAGTTGTCTCCGCCTCCCCGTGAACGGCGGCCGCGATGGAAAAACTACAGGTATAGCTAAAGAGATTAAGTAGTTTATTGCCAGCCGCCAGTTCGGCCACTCTCCGTCGGTTTTCTCTTTGATCAAGAAACAGACCGGTCATATAGCTAGAAAATGGGCGGACTTCATATTTCACTCCATTTTCAGAAAGGATCACGGCCTCCGGGCTAGGTTCCCCCAAGAAAGGCTTTTGCTCGCCGAGCTTCTCGTGAGGAGGCTTTCCGGACCGGTCTTTTTCCAAAACCTTTCGGTACAGGCTAGAAGCGCCACTCTTGTCCAAACACCACAAGGCTGCCTCTTGGATCTCCTCTTCATTAAAACGAAAGTCTTCTGGCCAAATTTGAAAGAGGAGGACCGGTCCATACTTTTCAATGATGAGGCCAGGAACCCCCTCATAAGCGCCAGTCAAAAGTCGATACGCCTGAGGTTGCGACGCCAGCAGTTCCGCACGTGAATTCCAGGCAGCTTCTAGCTTTTTAATTAAAAAATTCATGGGGTCGTCAGTGATACGAGATCCATGTCAAGCGGAAGCTCTATGGTAATAGA
>JAYVQZ010000416.1:0-4641 GCA_043776735.1 Deltaproteobacteria bacterium
AGAGCGTCGCAAGCCGTGCTAATAAAGGGGTTCGGTCCTAATCCTTGGGGGAAGAATAATGAAATTTTTGATCGGGCTCTTGGTGTTCGGGGTATTACTATCGATGCAGTGCTTTGCCATGGATTTTGAATCCATTCGACTTTCGGTTTGGCGAAAAGGGGAGAGTATTGCCGGCGAGGAATTCGTCGCTGCCAACGAAGGGGTTATCGATTACTTAGCAACCCTCCGACGTCCCACTGAAATTTTTAAATCAATCCGTTATCGATGCAATGCCAAAGGTCAGACCATTCGCCCTTCAGTAAATGGAACCCCCTCGGGAAGCACCTCCCAATATATTTGGCTGCGAACTGTCTACGATCTTAAGGACTGCAAGGAAGAGTAAGCCCTGGTCATTTTGGCTGCTATTAGCACTCAGGTTTGTTGGTGGGACCCCAGTCGCCATGCTTTTGTTTTTTTAAAGATATGGAATTGCTGAAGATTCCCACTAAATGGCTTTATTTTGGACCAATGCTCCCAAAGTCCTTGATACTCCGCGGCAAAAAACGCTATAAGCCTGCCTACGTATGACAGGCATGGATTTCGGACAGGACCCGGTAAGCGCCCTTTATCGCGAGTACGAGCGCAGGAAGAACCACAACCCGCTCTATTCTCAACGGGCCTTTGCGCGGGTTTTGGGATTGCCTTCGGGAAGGCTCTCTGAGCTTTTTGCCAAGCGACGGCCACTCACCCCGAAAATTGGGGAACGTGTGGCAGAACGGTTGGGAATGAAGCCGCTAGATCGGCTAAAGTTTTTTCAAGCCATAGAAAAAGAAAAAGTAGTCAGGCAGCGGACAAAGCGACTGCGGGGACTTTCTGAAGAAACCTTGCCTGCCTCTTCCTTCCAAGAACTGCGTGAAGATATTTTTAACGCCATCGCCGACTGGCCCCATTATGCCGTTTTAAATCTAGTAGAGACTGAGGGATTTAAATCCGATTGCCGCTGGATGGGAAAGCGTTTGGGCCTTCCCTCTGGTGACGTTCGCCTAATAATGGATCGTTTAATCCGATTGGACCTGATTCGAATGGAGGGGGCTAAATTTATTCGCCATTCCAAACGGCTGATGACCTCAAGTGATTCCCCCTCAGCGGCGATTCGCCATTGGCATTCGCAATCTCTGGAAATTGCAAAAAAGAGTTTAGAAGAGGTTGAGGTGGCAAAGCGGGATGTGACCTCAATTACTATGCCTGTCGATACTAAGAATTTGGCTGAGGCCAAGCGCCTTATAAAAAATTTTCGCAGAGGAATGTCGGAGCTCTTGCAGCAAGGACAATGCCAGGAGGTCTACAACCTCACTATTGCGCTCTACCCCCTGACTAAGGAGGACCGATGAGTTTTCGTTGGCTTTATTGTGGATGGTTACTCTTATCGCTTGCCGCTTGTGACAGAGCTCGCATTGCCGTGGGACCTATCAGGCCTGGCTTGCTCCCCCCTGGAGGGGATGAAGTGGGAAATGGCGGAGAGGCTATTCAAGTTCTTTTTGAAATGGGACAACGTCATGCGCAGATGGTGCTAGAGAGTCTTGAGGCCCGGTCAATACAGGATTCTGGTTTAATGACCTCTGACAAAGAGCTCTCTGACTTTCTAGATAATCGCGCCGATTTACTAAACGAATTCCGTTCTTCTAAGGTCGTTTGGACGAAAAATCCTATAATGGCCTGTCCGCCCGATCGCTGTGGTTGCACCCTCCCCAAGAAAGGGAACACCGTCTATCTCAATTTTAAGAACTGCGACAATCGCTACGATCATCCACGCGAGGCCGGACAGGTGTTAATCCATGAGATGGGGCATCATCTTTTTGGAGAAGATGAAATAAAGCCGACAAGCGTTGCTGCAACAGCGTACACGCTTTGGAAAGGCTTAGGTCACCCCGATGACCAACATTGGATGACGGTATCCAAAAAAGGAATTCCCTCATTTTCAAGTCGTACTCAGGCGACGTGGACGGGAAGCGAACTAGCCGTTTGGGACACCAACGGAACCGTTGGTTACTTTCATCCGCGGAAAAAAATCTGGCGAGAGGAGTTCGCGCCGTTGGGATTCGAACAGTGGTACATCGAGCAATCAGAGGCTCAAAGCGACCGCGGATTTTGGATAGCGGGAAAAATTCATGTCTATTCTCCCTGTCACGCCATTCGACGGAATTTGGGAGCGGGTCAATCTTACGATCCGCTCCACCAAACTTGGGACTTGATGCCTTCCCACGGTGCCCCTGGGGGTACTGCGGTAGCAAAACCATACAAAAACAATCTAGTGGTTTGGGGCGGAGAGAGTTGTGGTGGTAACACCGTTCGAGCGCGCATCGGTGGCGCCATCTGGGACGTAACTACGCGTCTATGGAAGGCGATTTTGCCACCCGAGGGGATGCCCGTGGAGTTTGGATACTCCTGGGTCATCGCTAAGGACATTCTTTTTGTTTGGGGCGGTGAAAAAAACACAAAAGCTTGGCTTTATGACCTTAAATTAGGGAAATGGGAGAGTTGGGATTTTTCCAACGAAACCAAAGGGCGAGAGGCGCCGATGTTGGTTTCTACGGGCAACGAAATCTTGGCCTTTAGTGCCGACGGAAGGGCTGGCTATCGATTGAATCCGGAATCGAAAACAGTTCAAGGCATGCCCCCGATGCCGCCGATCACTGGGTTCGTTGAAAGCTTAAGAACTGAATGGTTTGGAGCGGGAGTGATAGCTCAAGGCAATGAAACTTTCTTTTACGATCCTTTCCGTGACGTTTGGAAGGTGAGTCCCGATCTTATTCGGCCGCCAGCTCGCAGAGATCAAACATGGCATTGGAATGGAAGTGAGCTGATCGTTTGGGGTGGCGAAAACAGAGACGTTGGCTACCTATTCTATCCCTAAGAGGGGGGATGGGAGAGTGAACTGGGTTGAAGTCCACTCTCCCTATTGATTGCTTACCATTACTCAGCAACCAAATTAGAAAGCTTTGCATCGCAATGCATCACCTTAACTGTGAAGCCTCACCCTGCAAGGCGCTCCCTCTCTTTTAGGAAGCAGTAAAACCTATGAAAAAAGGGCCAATGCCGAAGGCATCGGCCCCTTTTGTTTTTTGAATATTTAACTTAGGACTATTCGGCTTCCACCGTGGGGAAAGACCCAAATGCTTTTTTCGTGAGGTCTCTAAGGGTCTTCACAAGCGCTTTTGCCGCATCGCTTTGATTTACCTGTAGGGCTCCATTGCACGGGTGGCCCTTATAAAGAGTCACCGCTCCGTTGTTCGCTGTGTAGCTATGAAGGAAAGGGGAGGATGTGAAGCAGGCAATTCCTGGAGCTACTGGCCGCACGGGAGCTGATTCAGCGTCCTTCACCTGCTCAACAATGGCGTCGAGAGCGTGGGTAGAAAGCTGGCCTTGGTAAACCAGGGTTGTGCCGGACTGAGTTTTCATTGTTCCTATGATCTTTCCCGTCTGTTGCACCACAAGGCTCTTTAGATTCATCGTAATCGCAGAACCTGCAGCGACCTGTTTGTACTGCACAAGTACGGGCACCGGAGATGTTGCCATGGCTTGTTGCGCTATAACTAAAATACCGAGTAATGATTTTTTCATGATCGAATCCCCCTAAAGGATAATAGTTTCCAAGCAGCAAGAGCAGTTTGTGTGCCAGCTGACTTGAGCCTGAAATACCCGTATTTTTATTTCTCAAACGGTTCTATTTTGGAGTCTGGTGCAGAAACGGAACTGAGGAGTTCTATGAAAAATTTACTTATGGCGACACTATTGGGCCTTTTTGGAATCCCGACGACCAACGCAGTGGAGGTCATTAAGCCTGCCGAAGCGGCGCGGCTCGTCCACGCAGGAAAAGCCATCCTCATCGACGTTCGAGAGATGAGTGAAGTGAAAAAAACCGGTCTTGCAAAGCCTGCAGCGTGGCTAGCCAAGTCAGAGATTGATGGCGAGTCCGACCTCTTTAAGGCATTTTTGAAAAACGGAAATAAGCAAACCCCACTTATTTTCTATTGTGGTTCGGGAAAACGAGCAGGGATCGTAGCAACTCAAATAGAGAAGTTGGGGTTTAAGACCAGTAATATGGGAGGTCTTGAGGACTGGAAAGCGGCAAACCTTCCTGTCGTCCCGTTTGAAGAAAGGCGCTAAGGTAGCTGGATGAAAATTGGCATTGTTTCGGGCAGCCATCGAAAAACCTCGCAGTCAGGAAAAGTCGCGCGTTACGCGGAAGGCCTGTTAAAAAAATTGGGAGCCAAATCCTACCTGTTGGACCTGGCAAAAACTCCTCTCCCCTTTTGGGACGACGGGATGTGGACTGGAGAGCCTGCAATTACTGCCGCCTGGAAGCCGATAAAAGATCAGATAACCGAGTGCGATGCAATGGTGATTATCAGTCCCGAATGGGGCGGGATGGTTCCCGCTGCACTAAAGAACTTTTTTATTTTTGCCACCGACGGCAGCCTCTATCACAAACCAGGACTTCTTATCGGAGTCTCCGCCTCGCGCAATGGGGCTTATCCGGTAGCCGAGTTGCGGTTGAGTAGCTACAAAAACACCCACCTACAATATATTTCGGAGCATGTGATTGTTCGCGATGTGGAAAAGATGCTCAATGCCGAAGTCGCGGGTTCGGAAGACGATAAG
>JAYVQZ010000417.1:0-18182 GCA_043776735.1 Deltaproteobacteria bacterium
GTTCTGCCTCGTGCTAATGGCGCAGGTTTCCGTTCACAGCGCTTTGGTGGCAGGCTGCTGGTGGGTGCTCAATCTGATTGAGGGAAACTTTCCGTGGAGTTCGTTTTTGGTCAAGCGCCAAACGCCCCAGGTTCAAGCGGCCATCATGTTTGTGGCAGGAGGGTTGTTCCTGATCTATCAGCTAAAGCCGCCGGTCGATATTGTGCGCCCTGACTTTTTTGATAAGGAGGCGGCCCTTTTTTTTCGACTGATCTACATCATGTGGAATGGGCCATTTACCGAATTATGGCCGGTGTCGCTGGCTATCTTTGGCGTCAGTCTTTATTGGTTTTACCTACGCGGCGTCTTTCTCTTTTATCTCCTGCCCACGTCGGTCCTGTTACTCTTTTTTGGATTGCTCTACGGGAAGGTATGGCATGAAGGGGTGATTTTTTTAATTTGGTTGGCTACGGTATGGGTCTCTTTTTTGCCAAGCGGCGAGCCGCGCCTGGAACCACCCACCCAAAAGCGCGCTCGGCGGCTCATGACAACGGCTATAGCCGTGCTCTTAGGATTCCATCTGCATTGGTCCTGGGCTTCTTTTCGTTACGATCTGGCAAATCCCTATTCTGGCGCGAAGGAGATTGCGGGCTATCTAAAGGAAAATCAGCTTGAGAAGTCATCGATCATGGCGACCCAATTTTTCTCCCCGGCCATTCTTCCCTACTTCGATCAGAATATTTTTCTCAATTTCAACGCAGGTAAGCGCCCCTCTTTTTTTTGGTGGTCGCTGCATTACAACTTTAACGATTCCGCCGATTACCTTTTAAAAACCAGGCCCGATCTTTTGATCGTAGCAAGCAAATTCCAAAGCGCCGCCACGCTCAAAGAGCTCACGGGTTACCAAAGGGTAAAGCAGTTTCCAGGCATCCTGTTTTTTAAAGATAGGAAGATAGAAGATGAGTCATTCACGCTTTTTAGGCGCGAAGACTTCTTCTGGAAGGAACTACCCCGCTAGGCAGGCCGCGCAGGGAGTCCTACTTTTTGGTATTGGCGAGTATGGTTTTACGCGGGGCAGGGGCCGATACGGGGGCGAGCCATACATCGAAAATCTCTCCCTTTTTCAAATTATCGGTTTTGGGATCTTGATACGTAAAGTGAGAGCTCTCTCTTAATTCAGCGGCCCCCCCAAAACGATACAGTCGGTTGGAGTTGTAGTTCAAATCGATATCCACCACAGCCATTTTTGACAGGGGAATGATTTCCTCTTTTTGACTGACGCCATCCCCGTTTTTGTCACTCCAAAGCAGCAGCTGATAAAAGTCCCGATCTTTGGCGTTGATATGGCCATCGTGATTGGTATCCAACTTTCTCAACGATTCGAATCCGTTGGCAATACCTTCTCCGCGGTTCTCGCCAAAAAGTTCAATCCCAGAATCAATCTGACCATTCCCGTTTTTATCAATGGCTAAAAAGAACCCTGGGGCACCCACCTCAGGCCACGCAAAGTTGCCCATATTGGGAAAGATCGCAAAGGGCGAGTTTCCAGTGAACATTGGCTTTTTCTCATCGAAGAAAAGCATTAGGGGGGAAAACCAGGAGTCACAAAAGCCCACTTGCAAATGCCTTTGGCCGGCTTGAAGGGCACCGGGAACCTTGATGTTGATGGAGAGGGTCGACCCATTGTTGGAGAACGCATAATCGGTTCGAGCGGATACGGGTCCGGTAGGATCGTTTCCAGCTCCCCATTCACCGCGCGGTAACCGCACTGTACCAGTCTGGCCCACAGTAATACTTTGGACTTTGATATTATTTGAGTCTATTTTTCTTTTACCGTCGATCCCCAGGGAGGCGGTATAGGCGGGAATATTGGTTTTAACCCCAATATCAACATCCATGCGTCTAGGAAGTGTATAAGTGATTGGCCAGGAAGGGTTGGCAGGAACCAATTTTGGGGCTTGAGGTTGTTTAACAGGGTGAAAATCCCGACCGGGATCTAACAAGTCCACACTGAAGTCAATTTGGATGGGAGCTAGAACAGTTCCGGATTTCGTGAGTGTGGTAATAATATGGAGCATGTTTCCCGGATTCGGGGGATCGTGAATAGCACGCATGTTCCCACCGTAGCACTGAGTGTTGTAAAGGATTTCTAAATCCCCTCCGTCAACAGCGCTTACCGGAGCCTGAGGAAACCCTGGCAGATTCTTGGAGTGGAGCTGCGGAAACACCTCAATGGCGCCCACACGAAATGCCCAGAGCCCTAAGATGAAAACTGAAACCTTTACGATCGTATCCACTCTAATGGTCATTTTTAACTCCTATTGCCGAGGAACGAACGTTTTCCATTTCATAGGAAATCGAGGGCGTACGGGTGTTGGCTCGTAGCAACGAAAATGACTTCAAACCATCCGCGACGATTCTGGTATCTACCCACTCATCGTCAGCACTCGTATGGGCGGCATTCCAAGTGCTTCTCATTAAACGGGCGGAGGTCCGGCCGTTGGCACTGGAATCCACCAACTGATAGGAGATCACTTCCATGGCAATCACCTTAACCCAGCCATTAAAACCACCATCTGCCGGAACCATTCTAAAAAAGGAATCGAGTCTGTCAGAGGTTGCTGTTACGCCCGGGTCCGCAGAGTCCACCATTTGATTTTGTCCACCAGACATAAATCCCCACCGAGGCTGGCAGCCCATCCACGAAGGGGTATCGGAGACCAACTTACTAGCGGAGTTCACGGTTACCACAATCGAGGGAAGCCGAGGCGCTAGTGAAAAATCATAGCCATCCCCTGTGGAATTCATGGCTCTGGTTTCATAGGGGGACAAAATCCGAAGGACCATTCCGGGTTTCATCATGCCATAGGCTTTTAAAATGTCGGTCAGGCGCGATTCTTTGTAACTGAGAGTTCCCGAGACCCTAAAGTCATTAGAAGCCGTGTCGTCATAGAGTTGTGTAGGACGCAGGGTACGAGTGGCAGATTGGATCTTTTTGGCAGAGTCCACCGTGTAACGCCGTTGGAGCGTAAGAATCATTCTTTCAGACTCTTTTTCTCCATCAGCGACTTGGATCTTCCATTTTCTTTTGCAACTATCAGGCGGAGTCGAGAGGTCACAGCCGGGTTGTGCCGCATTATAGACAAAAAACTCGGTAGCCTCACTGGCCGCGTAGTTTCCGTCAGTGACATGGCACAAATTACTTCCTAGAAAATTAAAGGTATCGGCCTTCAAGAGATCCGTATAGATCTGCATGCTTCCAACGGAGTCTAGGGCCATTCGATTCATTTCATAAAGCGCTGCCTCTCTGGAGCGGTTTAGCACGTTTAGGGCACCCATCACCCCGACGGTAATTATTGAGATAAGGGACAAGCCCGCAAGCAGCTCTAAAAGGCTGACGCCGCGATTATTGCCCATGACCGCTTTTACTATTTCTTTTAAATTTTTCAAATTAGCGTCTCACCACAGAATAATAAGATCTAGTTTTGGTCGATTTCTTTTTGTCGTTAGGATCGGGATATCGAATGACTATCGTAACGGCATAGGAACCGTTCACGTTCTTCATTGGCCGAATGGCATAGCTAAGGCGAGCTGGGCAAGAGGAGCAATCGGCCGCTTTTCCAAAAAAACTATCGGAAAACGCAAATTGGTCCTGGGTAAGGCTAATGGGTACATTCGGCCCTTCATCCGTTTCGGGCAGCGCCGCAATAAAGAAGCCATTGGGATTGGCCCGAATGTTGGCCTCCAGTTGGCGCGCCACGGCCAGTTCCTTGTTATTGATCTTCATCATTCGCATCCCTTTCCAGAGGTAATTGAGCATCGCCCCGGCAGAGAGGATGGAGCCCACCAAAATGGCAGTTCCCAAAATCACCTCAAGAAGACTAAAACCGCTGGTTTTCTTTTTTCTAAGTTTCAAGAGTGTTCGCTTTCTTATCGACCCATGGTCACGTTAGATGAGGTGGACAGTAAAATAGCCTCACCCGGTAGTCCCCGGTAATAGTTGGTGACGTCAAATTCGGTCTCTGCAACTCCAGGGATACCGATTGGCATCATTGAGGAGGAGGAAAGGGCCGATAAAAGTCGAGGGGCAAGAAACGAAGGGATACAGGTCATTACCATCTGTTTGGAAATATCCTGCTTATTCGTATAGGGAATTCCATCGGGATCCAGAGGAGGCGGCAGGGCGCTTCCAAAAAGCCGGAGATTTCCCTGCCAACCAGGACTTACCGCTAGTAAATTTTTGTCTCGTAAGTTGTTGCACGCTAGGCCACGCCCCAAGACATTCGCTTTTTGAAGTAATGCTGTTGCATTTGGCGATAGAGGGCTCATCCATCGAATCCCAAATTGCAACGCCTGCTTATCAATATTGAGCGACTTGGCAACGATGGTAGCAACAATAGTAAGCTCTGCGTCCCTGCCCCCTTCTATAATCAGCTCATCGACTACATAAAATCCAGTAACGAACGTAGTGTCGTGGGCTATCGTAAGTGACTTGATATGGGCACCTTGAGGATTTGCCGAAGTTGGCGCTGTTCCGGCATTGATGGGAAAAACAAAGGTTTCGGGATAAGTAACGAAATTACTTATGGTCTGACCTTGTAAAACAAGTTCTAGATTGCTGTTCACGAACTGACCTTTTGCCACTCCACCGGCGTCTGCCGCTTTTTGGTACTGGGTTAAATTGGTAAAATTCCACGCCCTCTGAGCATAATTGGAATAGTCGTTCGAAACGGCGGGCGTAGAGTCAGTAAAACATTGTAAAATTCCGGAATGATAGTCCTTTGTTAAATCGGGCGCCGCTGCTTGTAACGTCGAAGTGGGCAGGGTTTGGAACGCAACGGGCATCTGGCCGGTAGTAAAGGACGTAGGATGGATATCTACAGGCACCCAATTAAAAGTTGCTGTTTCCCTGGTTATTGGAAACAGTTTTCGGCCTTCGCTATGACCAAAAGATCTGTCGCTCCCTCTCTCGGCACCTTGGACAATCATCACGATGCTGGAGCCAGGAGGTTCACACGCTGCAAAACTTTCGGTGCTTAAAAAACTCACTGTGAGGTCCATCGTATTTTGTTGTTGTACTTCGTTTACCTTGTGCGCGTTGACAGTCACAACCGCTTGGGTTGGGTTCTTTACGTAGACATCTTTTTCCAACAAGGTTGTTAATTCAGCGGCCAGTTGGGTATTTTTTTTACCCAACATTATGTAATAAACATTTTGCAAAAAAAGTGCCGCATTACTTTGAAAATCAGTACATCCGGCCACCCCTTTATCACACCAGGTATCAGGGAGCTCAAAATCCTTTTTCTTATCTGACATCGTAGGATTAAAACCAGCGATCAAATTATCATTCACGTATGTTATTAAGGCGTCGTCGCTACCAGGAAGCGTATCGGCTGAATGATTTTTGCCGAAAACATAGAGTTGAGGAAGCGGAACAGGAAGGGGAGGGAGTGCATCAATCGCAGCGACATAATCGCTGGCAGATTTTATTAGTGAAGCAAAATTCGTACTAGTGCCATCTTTTCCTGCTAACTGTTTATTTATTTCTTTGGCCAGTTCTTCGATGTCTTTATTCTTATTTTCAATTTGAGTGGTCAGATCTGTGCAAAGGGGACTGGTAAATGTTGCCGTGGCCGTGTCGGCGGAGGCGGCCGGCGCAGTCAGGTCGGCGGTCCACCAGTTGGTCACTCCATCGGTAAGCGTCACCGCTGCTTTTAATGGCTCTTGAACCGCGAACATAATTCGTATCAAGGGGTGGGCACTGGCATCCTTGGGATCAGGGGTGTGACATGCGTTTCCTGCACAGTCGGAAAACGTTCCGTCCTGCCCGCCTTGTGCGGGCGATTTAGCGGCCATTTTAACCGTTGCCGAAGTGAAAAGATTATCCTGTTTCACAAATCGGTTTTGTCCGGTCCAAGAGGTAAAGAAACCAATGGGGCCTTGGTTATGGAAAGTAAATGTCTTTTGGCCCACTGAAATAGTATTAGCGACAGGGTTGGGTGCAGTGGCTAGCCCTCGGGCAACGTCGGATTGAACCACCAATTCGGAATGGCTTGAAGTTTCCGCATCAATCCATTTCTGATCTTCAGAACACATGTTGGAAAGCGAATTGATGGCTCCAATAGCCTTAATCCCGTAGAGTTTACTCAGAGTTTCATCTTCATGGTTATAGTCGGCGGTTCCATCCATGCTTCCCAAATAGTGCGCAAGATCGTTTAAGGAGCCGCCCAACGTATTGCCCATTTCGCTGGGCTGATAGTTCTCAAGGCCATCGGCTCCCTGTTTCATCAGGGTTCCATTTCCAAAGCGCAGGGCGGTTAAAAAATCGATCTTTGCCACGGCGCCCAAGGTGTCCCCAGCCGGCAGGACGGCGCCGAAATTGGCAAAAACGGGACTGAGAAAAGTGATTCCTTTGTAGGAGCTACGCTCGGCGGCAGTCACGTAAGGGATCACTCCATCGCCTTGGTACCAGGCCGAATTAGTGTTGCCCCGGCTATGATTCGTAGCGGTGGCGCCCATGGTGGAATGCGCAGCTGCAGAATCCATCCTCAGCCTGCCCGGAAGAATCAGTGAGTGCGTCATCACGCTAGGAAGGGTAAAAATGTAAGAGGCTTCATGAAAGACACTGTTTCTTTGAGCCATCAGCTTGCCGCCATCAATGGGAAAAGCGGTAGTGCGAATTCGAAGAATGGGCACCTGCGGCAGATGGTCATTGTGAAGTCTGACAATTTCAAAATCCAAACCACCAAAGTTGCTGTCGGTAATGCTATGGAGAAGATCGTAAAAGGGGCTCTCTGTCGTGAGACCCTTTTTTAAGACCGTAATTTGCAAACCTAGGTTTGCGCCCAGGGGAGAAGCGGAAGTGCCGCAAACGACATTCGTGCCCTCCACCGCGGTCAGTGTACTTAAATCTGAGTCAGCCAAACCACGTCGGGCATTTATGCCCCACTTAGGAATTCTCAGCATTTCTATTGGCATGACGGCGCGGGCAAGATTACACGCTTCAGACATTTGGCTGTCGAAATCGATGGAACTGGGATCTGTTGGCGCCAATGTCGTTTTACTGAGATAGGCTCCAGAAGCCAGAAAGTTGGCCATCATGGTCGTTCCTGCTTCACTAGCGCCAGCGTAGGAGACCAAATCTAAAGAGGTTCTGCTGGCTTTACTCACCATGCGAATGCCGCCAACGATTCCAAAAATACCGATGAGAATGGCCAAGGAGACCCCGATGAGAGGGAGCATGGCAAAGCCGGAGCTTTTTTTCCTGACCTGAAATCCGGGAGATGATCTGCGCGGCAAGAGAACCTCGTTTTGGCAAATGTAGGGCTAAACTACTCGTGATGTCGTTTGGAAATGAGTGGGCGATTTCAAGCGAATCGCTATGACTGAGAGTTTCGAATTCAAACTAGATTTTTAGGGTTCGGCATTTAGCAGTTGCAACGTGGAATGGGGACGCGGTTTACCAATAATGTTATTTTATCCATTTTTCGCACCGCGTAGCAATAGCCTGTCTTGTGACACCTAGTTAACCAACGGAATACACTGATTTATTCAATAAAAACTTCGCATTTGAGAATTGCTCACTGCGGCCTTTTTTTAGAAATCGTTCCTCAAACCAACGACTCAACGAGCTACTAGTGGAAGCAGGGCCAATCTGGAAGGTGGCCTTTTAACGCTCGCCTAGAGCCCCAAGCAATGATCACTTTAGTCAGTCTTCACCATACCGTTTGGGCCTAAGGCCGCGGTCCTCGTATTGCACCTTGGGAGGCATGGTCCGAGACAAGCGCCACAGAACTTTTTGTATCTCTCCGAATACGGGCCGTTTCATTGTTGGAGGAATGCTTGCTCTTGCCCCCCACCTTTTGAGCGCTTCCGTCGGATCCGTTTGTCTAAAACCGCTTGCGGCGGTTGGTCGAGCCTTGAGGTATACGGTTCCCATTGAAAAGAGTTCCGTCGAAATAGCTCCCCAAAACATAAACTCACTCTCTTTAGAAATGGCTGAGGAGGGAATAGCTAGAATGGAAGCTCTTGAAAAAATTCTCGATTCTAGCACTGACGAAGTGGGCACCCCGTGGAGATGGGAATTACAACTTCGACGAAATGAGATGATGCGAAGATCTTTTATCGCCTTGGATAAAGAGCTTAAAAATCAGGGGCGTCCCCTGGTCCAGATGCCACCCAAAGAACGTACTGAGGCAGCGCAAACGGCTGTGGATTCTGTACTCGGCCCCTATCGCACCCGTCCTAATTCATTGATCTTGGCCATTGGTTTAGGCGTCCCTATCGGACTTACCTACAGTATTCTTTTTCTTCCTGAGGCAATTCGCCCGGCAGGTTTTGGCATTGCCAACCTTTTTTCAGGCCCCTTCTCTTTTGGTCTTACCTATTGGTTAAACGGAAAATTAAAACCGCTCTCTGGTGTGAAACAGAGAACTAACGGAGAAGAAAAGACCCCCGTTCAACTCCATATGGAACGCATTGGAGCCAACTCCACTGGGCTCTCCGATCCCTTTAAAGACGGAAGAAACATAAGCAAAGATGCCGCCATCGCCTTGCGAGATTCGTTAAACGACGCTGCCTGGAATATTAAAGACGAACGGGATGCCACACAATCTCTGGCGATAACGATTCTCCACCACGCCGTTGCCTTTCCCGAAGTAAAAATAGACTCCCTCTCCTCATACCTTTTGCATCTGAAACTCAAATCACGTTTTGGAAACGCCAAATCTCTCAGGGAAGTAAAAGACCTAGTGACCTCCTTTGCCGCTAAAGAAGGCCTTTCGGAATCTGACGCGGAACGCGCCTTAGCATTAGTCGACAGACTCATGAGGCCCGACCTTTGGAGTGCAGACCAAGACCCCATGAGTGAATCGGAAGACGGGATAAAACATTAACTACGGACAGAGCAATACCTTCGTGCATTTTTCTCGTTTATCAGCAAAGAGGTGATACCCCCGAGCTCCCTCACTCAGAGGAAAGCGATGGGAAAAGATCGAACTCAAATTGTATTTGCGGCTTTGAACCAAAGGAATTAATTTTTCAAAAAGAGAACGCGCCGGACAACGGCCGGTACGATAGGTCAGGTTTTTATTGTAGGCTTGGGGAGGGCTAAAACTAAAATGCTTTTCGGTATGAACTCCTGCCACGGCCAACACACCGCCGGGACGAAGGAGATCAAAAGCAAGGCGCTCCGTAATCGGACTTCCCACTAACTCCATCACCGCATCGGCTCCTCTGCCATTGGTGCGAGATTTAATAAAGTCTATGGGGTTATCGTTTTCAGCGTGTAGTGCATGAGCTCCCCACTTTCGTGCTAAGTCCAAACGCTCTGCCACGAGATCAATAGCAAATATTTCGGTAGCTCCTCTTTCACGAGCTCCTAAAATGGCCATTAATCCAACAGGGCCACAACCAACAATCGCGGTAGTCGTCTCAGGCCCCGTCTCCGCTAACTGGGCCGCGTAATAGCCGGTGGAAAGAATATCTCCCAAGAGTAGGGCCTCTTGCGGAGGCACGCCGGGGGGAATTTTTTCTAAAGTAGAGTCCGCTAACGGCACACGAGCCAGTTCGGCCTGAACTCCCTGAAGGCCGGAGCCGTTTTCGACCCAGCCATAAAGCTGGCCCCTTACACATCTACAAGTCAGCCCTTTTTTGCAGTAGAAGCAGGCACCACAGTTGGTAGTGAAGGGGGAAAAAACCTGGTCCCCCTTTTTAAATCTTCTAACGGCAGAGCCCACTTCGAGGATGGTTCCCACCATTTCGTGGCCCATAATTGTGCCAGGATCCATTCCCTTTTCGCGGCCAAAGTAAGGATGGAGATCGGAGCCGCAGATGGCGGCAATGTCGACTTTTACTAGGACGTCCGTTGGGGTTTCGAGTTTAGCGTCGGGGACGGATTCGTAACGGATGTCTTGGGGGGCGTGGAGGGTTAGGGCGTTCATGGGTTGAGAGTTATCTCACGAGTTTTGGTTTTGGAATCGGATTCGGATTAGGATTAGGAAGAAAATGGAGAATGGAAAATTGAGGGCAAATTTACGCCGCTCCTTTCTCCGAGGAAGTCCGGGTTTCTATGTTTTCTATTTTCCAATTCTATTATCTAATTTTCGCTGGCGGCGAAAATTTGCGAAGAGGGGGTCTCGGCTTCCGGTCAAATCGCCAGGGGCAATTTGCCTGCAGCCCGGCCTCACTCGCCGACAGCTAATTGAGACATCTTTCCTTCGGGTCGCTCCGGCATTCAAGTCCCACGGTCGCCAACATGCCATTCCTGGCATGTTAACTCTCATCTAGCTTTCAAACGCTTTTCACTTTTCGCCGGATTTCAAACTTAGTAAATGCGAAGAGGGGGACTTGAACCCCCACGCCTTTCGGCACATGCACCTCAAACATGCGTGTCTACCAATTCCACCATCCTCGCATAGAATGGACTGGACCTCGTGGTCCTACTTACTTCTTCGGCGCCGTCGGAGTGGTTTCCGCCGGTTTTGCTGGCGCTTGAGATGGTTTGCCAGCTTCCGCCTCTTTTTTCACGGGTTCGGTCTTTGCGGCACCGGGAGTCCCCGGAGCCGGCGTCCCGGCCTTACTTGCCGCGTTCGCCTTAATAACACTACCCGTGTACTCTCTCATCCGAGAACGAGTCAAAATAAAGCTGGTGCACAAAAACAAAATGGCACAGACAGACGTCGTCTTGGTCAGGAAATTTCCCGCGCCCTTGCTTCCAAAAACACTCTGACTGGAACTGCCAAAACCAATGCCACCATCCGACTTACCCGGCTGGAGCAAGATCACGCAGACCAGAAACACACATACAAAGACGTGCAGTACAATCAACAACGTCACAGAATCACCTCTTTGAAACCGCTGAGCCTAACCCATTCTTGATGATTTCGGCAAATGCTCTTGCATCTAGACTGGCTCCACCGACTAAAAGACCGTCAAGATCGGGCTGTTTCATCAACTCGCCTGAGTTTTCGGGCTTTACACTACCTCCATAGAGGATGCGAAAAGTCGCCGAATTCTCTCCTAAGGACTTAACTAACCAGTCTCTAATCCACTTATGGGCCTCTTGAGCCTGAGCGGAAGTAGCCGTCTCTCCCGTACCAATGGCCCAAACTGGTTCGTAGGCGACCACTAAATTCTCGTGAGAAATATCCTTACAGGTCGTTAGGACCATAAGCTGTCGGCCTAAAACTTCCCAGGTTTTACCCGCTTTTCGCTCAGCCAGGGTCTCCCCGATACAAAACACTGCCCGCAAGCCTTCATTAAGGGCACATTTGAGGCGGGTGGCGACTTCATCGTCCGACTCATGAAACACATGGCGACGCTCGGAATGCCCCACTAGGGTCCAGTGCAGCCCCAAATCTTTAACCTGAGCTGCCGAAACCTCTCCAGTAAAAGCTCCAAAATCCTTAAGACCGGTGGCCTGCGCCCCTACCTCAACCAGGCCCGAACCGGTGGTGGCCTGCTTGAGCAATTCTAAATAGATAGCTGGTGGAAACACCAACACCTGCGCGGATGCCTTGGAAAAACCGGAAGCGGTCTCTAGCTCCACCACTAGCTGTTCGGCGTACGGCGCCACGTCGGCCCTACGTTTGTTCATTTTCCAGTTGGCTGCAAAGAGGGGGGGTCGTTTCATGGCTTAGGCCTTTCTTGGCGTCACATCCAAGGCCTTTAGGCCCGGAAGCGTCTTGCCTTCAAGAAATTCTAAAGTGGCTCCGCCACCCGTGCTGATGAAATCAAAAGAAGCTTCTTGGCCAGACTTCTCAATCGCCGAAGCCACGTCGCCGCCGCCCGCAATCTTCAAACCTGGGCAAGCGCCAATCGCTTTGGCGACTTCTCGGGTACCAGAAGAAAAAGCGTCCACTTCAAACACGCCCATGGGGCCATTCCAAAAGACTGTCGCCGCTCCATCTAGTGCCAACCGAATCTTTTCAACAGTCTTGGGGCCGATATCAACACCCAACCAGTTGTCGTCGATTTCAGGACCTGGCGTGGTCTCATGCGGATCGGGATTCTTAGGATCTAAGGCCACCACATGATCGACGGGAAGTAGAATCTCGACCTTACGGGCGGCCGCTGATTTCAAAATTCGGGCGGCCAACTGAACCTGCTTTTCATCGCAGAGGCTCTTGCCAATCTTTTTTCCCTGGGCCGACAAAAAGGCATAGGCCATGGCGCCACCAATAATGATGCGGTCCACTTTATTGAAAAAGAAATCCAAAATTCCCATTTTGTCGGAAACCTTGGAACCGCCCATGATCAAAACAAAGGGGCGCATTGGGGCATCTTTTAAAGGGGTCAAAAACGCGAGCTCTTTTTCTACTAAAAAGCCGATCGCTTTTTCCGACATTAGCTCGGGGAGTCCTGCAGTTGATCCATGAGCCCGGTGCATGGCTCCAAAAGCATCGCTGATGTAAATATCGCTAAAGGAACGAAGTTCATTGATGAAATCTACAGAGTTTTTCTCTTCCCCTTCATGAAAGCGCAGGTTTTCCAGCATGAGAACTTGGCCGTCTTTCATCTGACGGACCACTCCGCGAACCCCATCGCCAATACAGTCGTCCGTGAGGATTACATCTTTTTTCAAAGCTTCGCTTAGGAAGTCGGCCACAGGTTCCAGACTATATTTGGTGTCTTGGTTGCCCTTGGGACGACCCAGGTGCGAGGCAAGAATCACCTTACCTCCTGCAGAAATCACGTGTTCGATTGTGGGCAAGGCACCTTGAATGCGCCTGGAATCGGCCACCATGAACCCCCCCGCCGCATTGGTCTTTAGGGGCACATTAAAATCTACCCGAATAAAGACGCGCTTACCGCGTAACTCAAGATCACGCACCGAGCGGAAGATCATCAAACGCCGCCTCGGGAGTGCATATACATCGCCAGGTCGAGCATGCGCTGAGAGAAGCCGGTCTCGTTGTCATACCAACTGAGTACTTTCACCATGCTGCCATCGACCACCATGGTGCATTCCAAATCCACCGAGGAGGAAGCCGGATCGCCGTTAAAATCACTTGAGACCAAAGGCGCGTGTACCACTTTCAGGATTCCTTTGAGCGGACCACTGGCGGCCGCGGCGATGAAAGCGTTGTTCACCTCTTCCACCGTCACATTGCGACCCAAATCTCCTACAAAGTCCACGAGCGAGACGTTAGGGGTAGGAACGCGAACCGAAGTTCCGGTGAGTTTTCCTTTGAGTTCGGGAATGACCAGAGTCACCGCCTTTGCAGCGCCAGTGGAAGTCGGAATCATATTTAAGGCGGCGGCTCGCGCGCGGCGAGGATCCGGATGAACCAAATCTAACGTGCGTTGATCGTTCGTGTAAGAATGGATCGTGGTCATCAAACCGCGGACCACCTTAAAATTGTCATTCAAGATCTTCACCACAGGGGCCAGGCAGTTGGTGGTGCAAGAGGCATTTGAAACGATGACATCCTTTTCTGGATTGTATGTCTCGTGATTGATGCCGTAGACGAAGGTGCGGATCTTATCGACGTCTTTGACAGGGGCCGAAACTATTACTCGTTTTGCTCCAGAGGCGAGATGCTTAGAGGCACCTTCAAAATCAGTGAAAGCGCCGGTGCATTCAATCACCAAGTCACAGCCTTTTTTCTCCCATGGGATTTCTAGAGGATCTCGGCTGGCAGAATTTTGAACCGGTTTACCGTTAATGGAGAGCTTGCCACCCTCCACTTTAACGTCGCCATGAAATCTTCCATGAACCGAGTCGTAGGTCAGCAGATGGGCCATCTGATCGAGGGAAGCAAGATCGTTAACTCCAACCAGCTCGAAGGCGGGGTTCTGCGAAATTAGTCTGGCGGTGATGCGGCCGATTCGCCCAAGACCGTTGATTCCTACTCGAATTTTGCTCATGAAAGAATCCTCTCTTTTTGGCTTTGGGTTGTAGCGGCAAATGGCGGGCACTTCAACCCCCTAAGGGCAAAACATCTCAATTACTTTGAGATTTTCGATAGCGCCTGTCTTGGCTAGACTAGTAAAAATGAACTTGGGAACCGCATTACTAGAGTCAGCTGTCGATATTGCAGAACGGGCTGGCAATTTGGCCCTTTCCTACTTCCGCCGTAAAATTCTCATTGAAATGAAAGAGAATATGACGCCGGTCACCGTGGCCGACAAGAAGACGGAGGAGATGATCCGTCATGAAATAGGCCAAAGATATCCAGAACATGGAATACACGGAGAGGAGTTTGAGAACACCGGCTTAGACAATGAGTTTGTCTGGACCATCGATCCTATCGATGGAACCCGTAGCTTTATTAGGGGCATTCCCTTATGGGGAACCTTGCTGGGATTGCTTCACCGGGGAAACCCAGTGCTAGGCGTCATGGTGTTACCAGCCCTAGATGAAACCTATTCGGCAGCACACGGAATGGGCGCTTTTTGTAACGGCGTCCAAATTCACACGTCGGCGGTACGGACGCTAGATTCGGCCCTGGTCTCTGTGGGCGACGTGAACTGCTTTGAAACTAGCGGAAAAGCCAAGCTGCTTGCCGCCATTCAGGCTAAAGCCGAACTCTGCCGGGGTTACACCGATTGCTTTGGTCATGCCATGGTAGCCCGCGGGGCCATCGACGCCATGATCGATCCTTTGGTCTCCATCTGGGATGTGGCTCCGTTAGCTGTCATCATCAAAGAATCCGGTGGAGAGTACTTCACAATGGATGGCGATGAGACCATCCGAGGAACCAGCTTTATTACCTGCAACGCCGCTTTAAAAGAGCAGATCCTTGCAGAGATCTGAGAATTTTTTGCACCGTCATTGCCAGGAAATACGCCGATCTAATTTCCCAGATCGTACTTAATCCGATCGTTGATGGCCTGATGGCAGACGGGGCAAAACTTGCTTCCGTTCTTCATCGTACAATTATGCCCGGGCTTATTGCTTTGGTGAGCAGGCTCGCTATCGGCATATCCACCCTTATAAGCACCAAACGGCCCACTGCCCTTCCAATAGGAGGCTGGAGTCGGAACTGGTGTGGTTTGACTTACGTGCTGCTGCCACTTGAGCTGCTTAGGATCTCGCAAGAAAGTAATGTTCTGCGACCAAGGCTCGTCAATTCCTGGCGCAAATTCTAATTCGGTGGGACCACCACCTTCGTACTCTTCATTAAGGCCAAAGAAATGGCCAAACTCATGGGTCAAAAGGTATGTGAATTGTGAGGCATTTGCGGGAATTGCCGTTAGCTCTCGAAAATTTCCCACTCCCCAGTAGTCGCTGTCATCGAGCAACACCACGGCGTAGTCGTAGGGAACGGTGGCCAATCCCCGACGAAAGCGGGACTCTCTTGTGGGATAGACGACGTTGTACCAACGTCCAAAGTTAAACCAGTAGGGAAAGTAGAGGCCTAAAAAAGAGTCTTTCTCAGCAACGGGCAACCCTAAATCTTTTGCCGATCCTAACTTGGTATTTGATTCGGAAAAGACAGCACGAAAAGCGAATTTCGCAAATCCGGGGAACTCGGAACGCTCTAGAACATCCACAGTTTTCTTTGCGGACGTAAAAAAAGCTTCTTTTCGCGAGGCCGTATAGCCATCCGCATAAATATTTAGAATTAGTTGAGAGGACGTAGCCGCATTTCCTATTTGGCGGACTTCAACTTCAGGCAGGGTACCTATCGGCGCAAAGTCAGCAGAGGCGAAGGTCTTGCTTAAAACCAGCTCACTATGCCCAGACTGTGGATTTTCTGCAAAGAATCGAAACTCAGAACTTCCTTGGGGACGCGGAAAACGGAAAGTAAACTCACGTACCAGTTTACGATAAGCGGTTCCGGTTCCGATCGTGTCATCATAAACCAGACCGAGGGTGGAATCTTGAAGCTCTCCACGAAAACTTCCTAGTTTGTCCTTCTGAGTCGCCCTGCGAACCACAGCTAACGACCCACTCTTTTCTACAACCGCTTCCGAAATCTCGTACTTCTCTCCGCTTTCTGACCATAAAACAGATACCCGAACCACTTCGACACCCTCTTCCCTTAGTTTTTCAGCAGATAGGGATCGTAAGGAAATTGTAGAGGGGAGATAAGGTTTATCCTTAGGCACCGCCGTTGGATCCGGATAAGGGTTGGCGAAAAGGAAAGGGACGGCCGAAAGCAAAAGGCGGATGAAAAGGATCACGATGGGCTCCTCTTTGGTGATTTTTTTTTCAGCGGGGGAGCAAAGGAAACAGCGGTGGATTGCATATTTAACCGCGAAAGTAGTTTGGAGTCATCCACCAACCTTCATTTGCGCCGTGCATTAAGAGGCGCACGTAATCGAATTTTTGTGCTAGGTAACGCTGATGAATGCGCTTTCCCTCTGGCAATGGCTTTGTCTAGTTCCTATTCTTACGGTGCCTTTTTCAACGACGGCTTTCCCTGATGCGGACGTACTTACCACCGACGAAATTCTAGAACACGATAACAGGGAATGCGTCGAACGACTGGTGCGCTTTGAGTCTGTGTTCCGGCACAATTTTAGTGCACGGGCTCCGTTAGGATCCCTATCTGAACAACCAGGCTTAGTCAGACAACGCGCAATGGCGGGGCATTCGATATCCCGAGAGTTCCTTAACGAGCTGCAAGTCGCTCCCGACATGCACCGATTCTACGACGTCAAAAGTGGAATATTCCTTTATAAACCGGATGCACCGGAACCGTTGGCTAAGGAAAATGGAGACGATCCCCTAACCTCTATTCGCATTCATTGGGCGGGCCGGGACAATTCGGGACTCTCACGAGACTATCTTTTGCAACTTCGCAAGTTGGCAAAACTTCAAACAGACTTGGAAATATTGGTAGTGACTCATGGTCATTTTCCTAACCTCGATGCCGTTCTCGCCCAATGGCCCGATGATCTTAAAAAGCGTGTCATTCTGACGGGAACAACTTCGATCAACCACTGGGCCCAAGATGGCTCAAAATCGCTGAGTACAGGCAGGAAGGTTCTGGTCCCAAGGGAAATGGGAGCAAATAGATTGTTTCTGAGCAGGTATCTTCCCCAACTTGACGCTTTAGTTAAGGCGAAATTCATCGAGGCCAAAGTTTCGCCCTTTCGTTTTGAAGGAGGCAACATTGTCGTAGGCGCCCAACATGTCTTTGTAGGTAGCAACCTCGTGCGCTGGGCTATGGACGACTATAAAATTTCTAAAGCGGAAGCCATAGCAGCGCTCTCAGCAGAATTCGGAAATCCAGTTATCGATCTCGGTGTTGGCGTGGGAGGGGGGTCGAGCCAGGTGGATTTCCACATCGATCTGCACCTTGCGGTAATCAGAGATTTAAAAACGGGTAAGGAAAAAATCCTCCTAGGATCGGTTGAAAAGGCGATCGGTCTTTTAGCGCCCAGTTCGCTATCTGCTAGACCGGGACAAATAATTTCTCTATTTGGAGATTCCCCAACTCTTGGCGAAAGCCAAATGTTTAGGCACCTTACCGGTGCTGAATTCCTAAATTCACAAAAGCCAAGAGAGGCTTCTCTCAATGCCCTTGCGGCTTATCTTCAATCATTAGGTTACGAGGTGGAACGGGTCCCTGATATGAGTTTTCCCTTCGATCCCCCATCGGAGATCCCGCTTATTTTCAGCTATACCAATTCAATTTTTTCCAAGGGTCTAGCCCTTGTGCCCGAAATGGGAATTCGAAAATGGGACGACTACATGACCCGACTCCTAAATGAAATGGGCTATGAGGTAGTACGCTTTCCCGTAGCACAGAAGAGCGTCTGCTTTAGTGGGGGAATCCGCTGCATGACGGAAACGTACCGTTAGAGGGGAAAGAGAGGGGAAAGACGCAATCACCCGAATTAGGGGCGTTCGTATTCCGCAATGATCGTTCGATTGGCCACGGCCTTTTCGTAGAACTGAGAGCGAACGTTATTGTATTTTTCACTAGTGAAAAATTTATCTCTTGTGGCGCGATCGGGGAAATGGATCGCAAACACACGATTGAGCCCGTGTTTCACTTCACCCTTGAGTACTTTGGAGACTTCAAAATCATAACGAAAGCCGCCGCCAACAGCCTCTAACAATGGAGTCATGCCATCGCGGTAATTTTGATAACCCTTCTTATCGGACAATTCTAAGGCAACAATCATTTCAAACGACATTTTCTCTCCCGCGGTCGAGACTCCCGGAACTGCGGCCCGAGAGATCATAAATACCGGCAATCTCAGTCAATAAAGCGCGATGCAAAAAGGTACTAAGTACCTTTTTG
>JAYVQZ010000418.1:0-18169 GCA_043776735.1 Deltaproteobacteria bacterium
GATCACTTTGAAACCTCCCACCAAATAAAGTAGCAGCGAGGGAAGTCCATAGACGGTGAACTCCTCTTTCATCGACTTGGCGTCGCCGCCTCGAAATGCGGTGAGCTTATTAAAGCGAACGAGCCAGACATTGAGAAGTCCAAGTCCAACAACTATTTGTGCAACTGTTTTTAAAGTGATCATCATTTGAATTTATTGTAGTAACGTCGGCTGACAGAATGCAAATGCTACTCCCCTCAGCCAAGTTTCTTTCCTCTGCCTGTTTTTTCTATTACGGGCTGTCCCTTTTGATTTCACAAGAAATGGTCGCGGAGTTTGATCGCTATGGTTTGAGCCGGTACCGTAGCCTCGTCGGGTGGCTTCAATTGTGTGGAAGCCTAGCTCTAATTGCCGGCGCTTACCTTCCCCTGTTAGCCACCATGGCCGCTTTAGGTCTAACGGCATTGATGGGACTGGGGGTAGTCGCGCGAGTGAAAGCAAGAGACTCCATTTTGGAGATGTTACCCGCATTGTTCCTCCTCGCATTGAACTCCTACATTGTTTTTGCAAGTAGCTAAAGTACCCGCGGCTAGTCGTATCAAGTGGGTAGCAACGGCGTGTGCCGAGCGGAGCGCTCCCTCGATTTCGCCCCCTGCAAAACCATCACCTCCGAAATAGAGTGCGGGGTGGATGGGTGCCATGAGGAACGGCTCTTCACACGGTGTTACCGCCCGAGCGTAGCGCCATTTCTTTATTTGGGCGGACTCCAAAACAACGCCGTACGTCTTCTCAAAACAATTTTTGGCTTCCCGTAAAACAGCTACCACGGGGAGGTCGAACCAGTCCCTTGAAAAAGACTCTCCACAGTAAATGGTCGTCGCTGCCGATGCCGTAGTCAGCCCTTTTTGTTCACTGCGCACGATCAATTCGAAGGGGGCCTTCGGCACGAACTTCCTTTTTTTTCCGTCGTCGGCAAGGTTTCCCATTAACACTAGGCTCGGGCGATAATGGATTTTTCCCAACTTCATGTTTAAACCGGGAAGCTGCCGGGGGAAAGAGCTTTGGAGCAGTTCTTGGGATTGGGGAACGGGTTGAGTGCAAACGATTGCCGACGCTGTTATTAAATTTCTTTGCCCTTCAAGGGCAAGGTGCCAGTTTTCGGCGCCGGGCGCGATGGAGATTCGAATGACTCTTCGGTTCTGCTCCACGGTAAGCCCCTCGGCCAGATGCTTGGCGATTTGATTCATCCCCATTGGACTTACCCATTTTCCAGGTTGGGTTGGTGAGCGCACGAGTAGACCCCGTGCCGCTAAATCGCCGACGAAGTCCGGCAATGTTTCTCCCCTTGATTCAAGCCATGAGATGCCGTGATCCACAATTCCCCCGTCGGTGCGGCGGGTGGCGAACCTCCCCCCTGGGGCAGCACTTTTTTCTACGATAATTGAGGCGACGCCGGCGGTTTTTAGGCGTTGGCCCAGGCTGAGTCCGCAGATGCCGGCTCCCACTATCACTACGGGGTACTGTTGTGTTTTCATTTGGATCATCGTCTCCTACTGGCTAGTCACTACGAACTAGTGGCCGCACATTTGGCTTAGAAAAGCTGACGTTTTCATAAGCCAGAAACAGACGACTCGGAAAGAAGCCCCTTTCCTGGCGATGTGCTAGTCACCGTAAGTTTTTCTTGATCCACTTCCCTATGGTGGAAGTCTTTGGCCTGCCAGATACCTTTTAAAAGGAGGAAAGACATACCAACGCCAAATACAAAAATAACGATTAAAGTTTCAGCGGCGCTCATTGGAATCTCCGTTTTGGTCAGTATGGAGCGCGGCAAGGCGCGTTCCCACCCAGAGAGTGAGAATGCTGGGCACCCACAGGCCAACATAAAGTCCGTATTGGTGTTCGACGGCAAACCAAAGGTAGACGCTCGCTACGAAGCTTAAGAAAGCCGCAACTAAAAATGTCCTATCGACAGAATGGTACACAAAACCTCCTACGGATTGAAACTACACCCAACACTAAATAAGTCCAAGATAAACTGAACATAAATATATCGATTGTTTGTAAGTAGTTACATTTTTTAGCTAATATCTAATTTAAATAAGTACTTTTGAAATTGAACGTAAGCTATTTGTGTGCCACTATAGCCTCATGGACAAAGATAAATCAATTCCAGCGGAGGTGCTGGCCACTGCAGATCGGGTGGGGGAGTTTATTGAGTATTGGGGTTTTAAACACGTTGAGGGAAAAATTTGGGCGGTTATTTTTCTTTCCGCCGAGCCCCGGGATATGACCTACCTCGTTGAGCAGCTAGGTCTTTCAAAGGCCTTGGTTTCGATGGTTGTTTCTCGGTTAGTTCAGTACGACGTCATTAAGGCTGTGCACCCAGACCGACAACGCTATCAAGCCTACGAAGCAAACCCGAACGTCCTGGAGGTAATCTTCAATGTGCTGCGATCTCGAGAGCGCGTGATGCTTTCTCGGATTTTATCCACGGCCAAGGAATTGGGGCGACTGAGCGAAGTTGAGTTTAAAGAAATTGGGTACTCCTCTTTGCGCGTTAGATTTCTGGTACAGATGGTTGCTGTCGCAGCTGGAATATTGGATTCCACGATGGCCCTTAAGTCGTGGGACCTGAGTTTGATGAAGAGAATCGCCTTCGCCCCAAAACTGAATTTAAGTTATGAAAAGCAATAGGGTGGCATGTCATTTTTAGTCCCATTCGCCATGCTGCTGCGGCTGGCGAAAGCCATTCACAGAAAAGTAGGTAAGGTATGAATTCTAATAAAGTTCAGGTGTATTTCGATGGACTTTGTCATTTATGCTCACGTGAAATTGACCACTACCGCAAGCAAAGAGGGAGCGAAGAGATTCAGTTCGTGGATATTACCGCGCCTGAATTCGATCCCATGAAAGCAGGGCTAGATCCCGTGCGCGTGCATCGCG
Organism: Deltaproteobacteria bacterium; assembly: GCA_043776735.1. Lineage (GTDB taxonomy): Bacteria > Bdellovibrionota > FAC87 > UBA2466 > UBA2466 > JBGSST01. Next base: position 2,923 of record JAYVQZ010000418.1, read on the forward strand.
AAATGCACGTGCGTAAATCCAACGGTTCGCTAAAAGTGGGCGTTGATGCATTCATTGCCATTTGGGAAATCCTGCCGCGGTACCACTTTGCGGCACGACTGGGGAAAAGGGCCTTACCCCACGTGCTGCTAACGGCCGGTTACCACGTTTTTGCTCGTGTCCGTCCTTTCTTGCCGCGCAAGAAGGCTGACTGCAGCGCAAGCCCCTATTGCGCGTCACCCTGGTAACAGAGCGCCTACAAATTACGCCTAGACGATTTAATTAAAATTAAAGGAGAGGGAGAATCGTCACGGTTTTAAGGTGTGCTCGTTTATGCAGCAGCACTGCTAGTAGGAGTTGCTATGGCGACTTAACAACCAAAGTGTTTGGAAATAACAAGCTCAAGAAAAAAATGGACATGACCACACCTCTCGTTGATTTAGTCCCGTCGGTTCTGCTTCCGTGGATTCCCAAATGTAGTGTCTAAATCTTCTATAATGGAATGCACCGCTAAAACTCTTTGCTATACTGATGAGCGCAGTGAATATAGCGAGGATGCTGCTTAAGCAAACCATAATGAAATTACCCGGTGCATTTCTGTCGACCTTCGGCCTAGCATTTCTGATGGTACTTGGCGTCGTTATTTGCTGGCCAATTTCTTCGGTGTTAGCCGACTGCAGTGAGGCAGCCGCCTTTCTGGCGGGCAAGAAGAATGATCCGCCAGAGGTGTTTCGCAGACTTTTTCGCTCCAAAGCCATTTATCGGGACGCAGATTGCCACAACAATGTCTACCGACTCTTGGATCGAATGAAAAATGTACCTGGTTTTCGTGTCGATCAGGCGAAGGTAGTCTTTGCTTATCCCAACGAGCACGCGGGAGAGGTCAACTCGTTTTCGGTAAATACCAAGATCGCCAGAGACTATGAAGGATGGGAGACAGAAGTTTGGAACTACCATGTTTTCATCGAGTATCGCGGACAGATTTATGATTTGGATTATGGGAATTCGGGAGAGGTTGTTGGCGCGGCAAAATTTATGAATGATACTTTCGCCAAAGGGGATACCTCACGCCATTCCGATATCTACCCCGTGGATCTCTTAGAAGTCCCTGCAGACGCTTATCTAAAAGCGCACCCCAAGCCTCCTCAGGCCTGGGATAAAGTGACTCCGAGGCCGCGGCATCAAGGGTGGATAACTGGGCGCACCAAGGTCGACGGCAGTCGCCGTATTTCAGTGACCAAGTTTTTACAGGAAAAAGAGGGTCAGCAATAGATAAGATCTCCAAATAGGAAAAGAAGTAGGGCACCTCGGCCCGTCCACAGAAGAGTGCGTGGCCAGTTGCTAGCCACTAAACGTCGAATTAATTTTTCGTCGAAACCACCATTTAATTTTTCATGTAGCCGCACACTCAAGGCGGCAGTGCATAGCCAAATGGTGAGTAGCCCTAAAAAGTTAATTGATAAAGCCAATTGGAATTTACTTGATGTGGTAAGCAACCACACGCCGGCAACTCCTTCGGCCGGCATCGGCGGGATAACGACTAAAGAGGTTAGGCTTTGGTGGTGGCGACCGAACGCTTTAAATCGCTGTGGCTCCACAAAAAAAAGCTAGGGTAGTGAACCAGCTGCACAAACCAGATCACCCCGGTCATAAAGAGCGTGCTGAAGAGTTGAATTTTCAAGAGCGCGAGGGGCATATTACCTGCTTTTCGCCGCACATTTTTCCACGAGCAAATCAAACTCGTTTAGCGAGGTGATGTGCCGGTGTTGACGTCCCGGCATGACACTTCTCAGGTGAGGAACGTTGCCTGCTCCGCCAATCCAGATTTCCACCTTGTTGGGCAGGTGCTGGTGAAGCGCTCGCAAATAGGCTTCGAAAGAGACCTTACGTTCTTCGGGAGGCACCGGCGCATTGCCCAGGAGGACCACATCCCCGCCAACCGCTTTCACCGCAATAGCTAGGGCATCGACGGGAAGATTACATCCTAAGAGGTGCGCGGGAAGGCTGTGGTGGGAGAGAAGGGCGCTCGCCATTAAAATTCCAAACTCATGCAGATCATCTTCGGGGGTAGCTAGCACGAAGTGCGGAAGCCCTTTGGCAAATACAGGTTGCGCGCCGTAGCGCAACGTTTGGTAGATCTGGTCGCGCACCACAGCCGACAGGGCGTGTTCATGCGCAATAGAAAGTTTTTCGCTGCTTACCATTTCTCCAATCCAGCGCATTAGGGACGCTAAGATTTGAAGCACAAATTCACGTGCACCCAGATTGTTGCGGCGCTGATCGAGCAAGCTAGAAACCAAGTGCAGATCAAAACGCACAAGCCCTGACTTGATCTGTTCGAGGAAACGTTCAAAATGCTCGTTGTCGCCACGAGGCTTAAACGCACCGAGGAGCAATTTATCGAGTTCCTTGTCCGGTAGCTTGGCCACGATTCCTACGTTGTGGCCGAAGTTGACGAGTCCAAGAATCTTTCCCAGACGCTCGACCTCTTCTTGCGAATAAAGCCTTTGGCCAGAAGCCGAGCGGAGCGGCTCCACGGCGTGGTAGCGGCTCTCCCAGGCCCGAAGGGTGTGTGGGCCAATCCCCAGCTGTTTACACGCCGCTCGCACCGAATAGCCTGGTGGCTTTTTACTCTTTTCTACCTTCATAATAAGTCCCCGATCAAATTACAGTATAGCATTTGTCTAACATTTTAGTTGCATTTTTTTAGACAAAATGAGAGTAATTAACCATGGAAAGAGGTTTTTATGCTTCGCAGTCCCTATGGGCTCTCCCCTGAATTGGTAAACGCTTTGGAAAGTATCCCCGGTATTTCCGAAACCTTGTCGGACTCGCCCGAGGATCCAGGTGAAGCGGCAGGCCGAATGATCCTTAGGCTGGTGGGAGAAGACGCTACCCGCGAAGGCTTAGTTCGCACCCCCCAGCGTTTTGCCAAAGCGATGCGAGAAATTTGTTCCGGATATACGAAGACGCTGGCAGGAGTCATCGGAGAGGGAGTCTTTTTGAGTGAAAGCCCCGGGGTAGTTTCGGTGCGGAATATAGAATTCTTCAGCCTCTGCGAGCACCATATTCTCCCCTTTTGGGGCCATGTTAGTGTGGCCTATTTCCCCGATAAGAAAATTGTGGGCTTGTCGAAGGTGGCGCGAATTGTGGAACTCTTTGCCCGAAGGCTGCAAGTTCAGGAAAGGCTCACTGCCGATATCGGTCACGCGTTTTCTAAGGCGATCGCTCCGCGTGCGGTAGCGGTAAGAATTAAAGCCGCGCACACCTGCATGATGATGCGGGGAGTACAAAAGCAGTCCAGCCAAACTTTTACCGAGTATTTTTCGAATCTGGAAAACTTGTCAAACTTAGAGCGAGAGCGTCTTGTCGCTTCGTTAGGAGAATAGCAGTATGAACTACTTAATTACCGGGGCGACTGGCTTTGTGGGAAAGCCCCTGGTTGCAAAATTAATGAGCGACGGCCACAAGGTCACCATTTTGACCCGCAACCCAGAGAAAGCAAAAGGGAAGCTGCCTCCAAACGTTGCCATTTTTGCATGGAATCCTGAGGTCGAACCGGCTCCTACGTCTGCCTTTACCGGGGTAGAGGCAGTGATTCATTTGGCCGGGGAAGGCATCGCGGAGAAGCGCTGGTCCCAAAAACAGAAAGAAAAGATTTCTAGCAGCCGCGTGCTTGGCACCCGGAATTTGGTGCAGACCATTAATGGTCTAGCGAACCCTCCCAAAGTTTTTGTCAGCTCATCGGCTATCGGCTTTTATGGAGATCGGCTTGATGACGCGTTAAGTGAAACGTCAGCTGGCGGCGTTGGATTTTTGCCAGAGGTTTGCAAGGAGTGGGAAGCCGAAGCACAAAAAGTGAGCTCCGCCGTCCGCCGCGTGCTCCTTCGTACCGGAATTGTTTTGGAAAATGGTGGGGGCGCGTTAAAGCCCCTCATCCCTCTCTTTTCATTGGGCGCAGGTGGACCCGTGGCTGATGGCAGGCAGTGGATGAGCTGGATCCACCGCGATGATCTGGTGCGGCTCTTGATTTTTGCATCGCAAAATGAAAACCTCACGGGTCCCGTCAACGGAACTGCGCCAAACCCTGTGCGTAACTCTGAGTTTTCAAAAGCGTTAGGTAAGGCGTTGCATCGTCCCGCCTTTATGCCGGCCCCAGCATTTGCTCTGAAGATCGTGATGGGGGAGCTGGCGTGCCTGGTGCTATTCAGCCAAAACGTACTGCCTAAAAAGGCTCTGGATTGGGGCTTTCACTTCAAATTTCAAAACATTCAGGAAGCCCTAAACGACATCTGTAAAAAAAAAATGAACACTCTACGTTGCGAACAGCTAATCCGGTTACCGATTGAAAAGGTATTCCCTTTTTTCGCCGATGAGAAAAATTTAGAAGCTCTCACGCCGCCGTGGCTCCATTTTAAGGTGCTAAGCAAATCCACGGCGGGTATGCAGTCGGGAACTCTCATCAATTACAGGCTACGGGTTCACGGAATTTTTTTGCGCTGGCAGTCGGTGATCGAAGAATGGGTACCCAATCAGGGGTTTGTGGATCGGCAGATCAAAGGGCCTTACCGCCATTGGCACCACACCCACACCTTTACTCCCCACGCTGAAGGCACGTTAATGGTAGATATTGTGCAGTACCGTGTGCCGGGTGGCGTTTTGGGACAGTTATTGGGTGGCTGGTACGTCAAACGCGACCTCGCGAGGATCTTTGAGTTCCGTCGAAAGAAAGTGGAACAACTTTTTCAAAAAGAAAGCTCAGTTGCTATTGGCTAAAAATTCTTTGCCCAAAATTGACACCATTCTCATTTGTTGGGCCACCTTTTTTGAACGGTAAATGTCGGTCTGTTTGTCGGCTTTGACTCGTTAAGCAAAGGCCTCAAAAACCGGGACTTACTCCATCACCGCATCAATCAAGCCAATGGCGAGATCCAGAGCGTGATGGCGTGAACCGTCTCGATCGCCTGGATCCACAATGTGATATTTCGCAAACCAAGTATGATCCGCTTCCAGGTGAGGTCCGGACACCGCCACTTTACCCTTCCCCAGAGAAACGACGGCTACAGCCGGTAGTTTGTTGCTCTTATAAACTGCGAGAACTCTCGCTGGCGTGTCGGAAGGGAGGTTGAAATGGGGACCATCCTGAAAAAATGCCCACCTAGATTGTCCGTTCCACTCAATCTCTACTACGGTATCTTTCTCGTCCTTCACACTCGAATGCGGAGAGGCTATCCATTGGCCAACTGTCCCTGTGAGCAAATCGAATCCTGGCCAAAGCTTATCGCTTACTACAGGATATAGCTTATCCGGTCTGGCCGCTAAAAAACCTCCCATGCAAGTACCGTAGTAGCGACCACCGCCGCGCACCCACTTCGAAAGCACATCTTTCTTACCGAGTTGCTTCTCCACCAATGCGTTTGATTTTTCCACATCTCCGTCGCCACCCGGCTGAGCATACAAGGAGGCCGTTCGCAGAACTTCCGCGGATAGTGCAGTAACCTCCCCGGGTCCTACGTATTTGACGTCGAACTTCCATTTTGATTTTTTTAAGATCTCAGCCACTGCCTCGGAGCACCCATTACACCCGACGACAGGTCCTCGGTAAATTAAGGCGATTGGCACAGGGGGCGTTGTAGCCATAGCGCAACTGCTACCCACCAAAAAAACAGCGTGAAGAAATGCGACTCTCATTCCCACTACTGAAACATGCAGTTCGAAAGTTGTCCATTCCGCCCCGTCATTCTCTAAGTTGTCTTCAACTATCAAAGGGAAGTGGAACTTTTTTAAAAGAAATCATTTCCAGCCAGAGATCTTTTCAATCGTGGCATTTTGAAAGTGCTCGATGACACGTTTGTTTTTTACGATTATCCCACTTCCATAAAGTATCTTTTTCTCTAGGTTGACCAGCTGAGTAATCTGATCGCCGTGCCCTTTTTCATACCAACCCAAGAAGAATTCTCCGTTGTCAGTCTTGAAGGCTTTGTAGGGGAAGGGGCCCCACCACTCACTGGGGGAATCCCCGCTTAGGAATTGGTACATCACTCCGCTTGCCGTGTATTTTAGGCGGAACGACATGCCTCCTGAGTAGGTATAAATGAGTTCTACCCCATTGAGTTCGGTCGTTACCTTGTTTTGGGTAGCTGGTAGCAAGGAGCATACGAAGAATACGAAAAAAAGGATTCTTATCTTCATGCTGGTGGTCCTCAATAAGTAACGAGTCAGGTTCCTGGCGCGCTATCGCAGCATTTTTTATACTTTTTGCCGCTTCCGCAATGGCACGGATCGTTTCGGCCGATCTTAGGATGACTCCTTACGACGGTCGCTGGCTTTGGCAAATCGTGGTGACCCTCTCCCTCTTTGTGCGTATGGCCCTCACCGTCCACAAATAGCCACTGGCCCTCTTTGGTCTTACGAAACTGAGATACCTCGTGATGGTCCACCCCGTCGCCGTTCTGCACATAGGTAGCGACAAATTCAACCGTGCCAGTGGTATCGGAAGGACCGCCCTTTTCAGTTCCTATAATTTTAAGGCCCTTCCACTTTGCCCCTTCGGCCCACCTCTTTGTTTCATTAGCATCAAAATCTTTCCGCATTTCCGGGGACAACGTCTTTTCGATGTATTTGATATCCGCCAGAACATGCGCGGTGTAACGAGAACGCATCAGCTTTTCAGCCGTGTCAGGGAGCTGTTGCCCCGCCAAAAAAGGGGAGCAGCATGTTGCATAAGATTCTAAAGAGCCACAGGGACAATTCATCTAGCACCGATAACACCAAGTTCGAAAATCGTCCACCTTGGCTGCGATAACTCTTAAGTTTAACCTTAAGCGCAAGTTCTGGTAGCCTCTCGCCATGGTCTTAGTCATCGGTAATAAGCGTTATTCCAGTTGGTCGCTCCGTCCGTGGGTACTGTTGCGACATTTTGAGATCCCCTTTGAAGAGCGCCTGGTTCCGCTGGGCACTATGAACACGGCCTCACAAATTCTATGCCTTTCACCGTCAGGTAAGGTGCCAGCGCTTATCGACAACGGGCTTACGATCTGGGATTCACTTGCCATTGCGGAATACCTCAATGAACTGTTTCCCGAAAAAGGGATGTGGCCCGCAGATCCCAAGCTCCGCGCGGTTGCCCGTTGTGTTAGCAATGAAATGCATTCCGGTTTTTCGCTAATGCGCGAACGGATGCCCCACAACTTGGGAAGGACATTTAAAGATTTTGATTGCTCCGTGGCGAAGAACGATATCGATCGCGTAAAGACCATTTGGGGCGACTGCCTAGCGGCTTCGCCGGGCTCTTTTCTATTTGGCAACTTTTGCATCGCAGACGCGATGTTTCTCCCGGTGGTAAATCGCTTTATGACGTACGGCGTTCGTACAGAAGGCGTTGTGGCTAAATATGTCGAGTCGATGCGCAGTCTTCCTGCGTTTGAGGTTTGGCTTAAAGATGCCGAGGCCGAGACGTTGCGTGTACCAAAATATGAATAACGTGCAGTGCAATTCCATTGCCACCTGTTTTCGAATTAATGCGGGCTGTGTATTCTAGGTTAAGACTATGGAGAATCAGATTTCTCTGAATATTAGATGGGGTTGCGAAGCCGATGATCCGAGCAATCTCGCAAATTTTTTCGCTCAAAATGTTTCTACTGAATATATTTCTCACAGCGAAGTTCAAACAGGTCGGGCTAATTCTCTTAGTGAGTGGAGTCCTAAGTTAACTGACGTATTGAGGCGTGAGATTTCTGAAGGCCTTCAAAGAACGATCGCTGGGTCAAGTAACTTTTTAATGGTCTTAATCGCCGAAGATTCAAAAAGAACGTTGGTGGGGCTTGGCCTGGTGCGATTTGATGGAGCACGACAGTTTGCCACTCTGGAAGACTTGGTAATCGACTCTTCTCGCCGTGGTACCAATTGCGGTTCCCAAATTTTTCAATGGCTACTCGCAGCGGCTTGGGAACAAAAAACCAAACGCCTTTTTCTTGAGAGTGGGATCAGTAACGTCCGAGCGCATTCGTTCTTTGAAAATAAAGGGTTCAAGGTCTGCTCGCAGGTCATGGTTTACGAATTGTTGTAGGATCGGGTTCGCGCGGCCGTTAAGAGAACATTGATGGCTTAAAAAAAATAGAAAAAAATCGATTCCTCTGAAATATTCTATACTCGGCGAATCCGAAGCCTGATTGGTGCGTTCGCCGTAACTCACCTTGTTGACCAAATCCGGGCTTTTTTCCCCAGTGCGGAATTCCCTCTGGGTTTCAGTTGCCTTATATTAGTAAGCACGCTTACTATGTGCTACCTAAAGGAGAGATGTCATGTCATGGGAAAAAACGCATAAGATGGTGGTTCAAGGGGTGAAGAGAGATCAGATTTGGAAAGTTTGGGAAAATGTGAACGAATGGCACCTGTGGGATGCCGATATCGAGTTCGCTCAAATGGAACTCCCTTTTGCGGTAGGGAATGCATTCCAGCTCAAGCCAAAAGCGGGACCGAAGGTCAAAATTAAACTCTTAAAAGTGATTTCTAACGAAACCTTCGTTGATATGACCTCGTTTCCTCTGGCAAAAATGTATGGCATCCATGAGATGCGGGAAACAAGCCAAGGGATCGAGGTCATTCATACAGTTCGCATTGAAGGGCCTCTCGCCTTTCTTTGGCGAAAAATTGTTGCGGAAAAGGTTGCGGCTGGCTTGGAGGAGCAGGCAATAAAAATGGTGCAAAGAGCGCGGGAGTTGAAGTTAAATGGCTAGATGCCCAAATCCACAAAGAAAGCACGTCCTGCCCTGGCCGGCTCGAGTTACAAAAAGGCCGAGGCGAGCCCCGGCTTCCTGTTTTGGAAAGCCTTCAATAGTTGGAGCAGATTACTCAGGCTAGCTCTTGATAAATTGGAATTAACCCAAGTTCAGTATTCCATTATGGCTGCTGTCAGTTACCTTAGTTCAGTGGACGAGCACGTTTCGCAGCAAGATATTTCGAAACAGCTTGCGATGGATAAAATGATGGTCTCCGACGTGGTCAAAACTCTTGAGGGGAAGGGATGGCTCAAACGCATGCCTCATCCTAGTGATGGGAGAGCAATTACCCTTCGTCTGACCTCCGATGGTGGAACACATTTGGGTAAAGCCATCCCCGTTGTTGAGGCAATTGATGAAGACTTTTTCGCACGGCTCAACAACAAAGAGAAAAAAAAGTTTTCTGCCTACCTAAGGCGTCTTGCCTAGCGCCTAACTTAGGTTGTTTTGGCCCCAATCTAATAACGCCGACAGAACTGATTTTAAAGATTCACCTTTTGGAGTTAGAGAGTATTCCACACGGGGAGGTACTTCTGCGTATATTTTGCGCTTAATTAATTTATCCTTCTCTAGTTCCCTAAGCTGTGTCGTTAACATCCGTTGGGTGACTCTCGGAATGGTGCGCTTTAATTCGTTAAAGCGCCTGGTCTGCCCTTGAAGTCGATTTAGGATGACCCCTTTCCATTTTCCACCGATTACATCGAGTGCCGCCTCAATCGGACAGTTTTCGTAATCTAAATGCTTTTGTTTTCTAGCCATAAGTTACCGAAATGTCGTTATAGTATACAAACAGCTACTATATGCCTTATTTGTGCGTACTATTCAACACAGAACCATTGAAGTACTTCAACGGGCATTACAGCAGAGCACGGTGTTTCCGCTGAATTTAATGCAGTATGGAGAATTTTAAATGATTACGCACGCTTTGTTCGCTCGCCTTGAAGCAAAACCGGGTAAAGAGAACCAAGTCGAAAAACTGTTAGAAACTGGTCTTCGCCTAGCTAATGAGGAAACGACGACGCCCATTTGGTTTGCCCTGCGGCTTGGTCCAACCACCTTTGGAATTTTCGATGCCTTCCCGAATGAAGCCTCACGCCAAGCTCACCTGGCGGGGCCTATCGCTAAAGCGTTGATGGAACAAGCTCCGTTACTCCTGTCTTTACCACCCCTGATTGAACCGATTGAGGTCTTGGGTCTAAAGTTACGGCGTTAGTTAAATTGGTGTGAACCTGGTCGCCACAGCCTCCAAAGGAAGTGGCGACCAGGTAAAATCCTAGATATTAAGATCAATTTGCATCGGTACGGCATCTACCTCTCCCCTTTCTATTTGCCGACGTAGCTCCTGGCATATTGGGCAGTCGTCAAACAGCGCATCAGCACCGGCCTGCGGGTTTCCAAAAGGGACTACCACCTCAAAGAATCCGTCGTTTCGTTGGTATTTGTTTTTCATGCATTTGGATTATCCAAGCGATGCCGAAGGCACAACCCCGTGAGGGGAGCGCGAAATGATGGCGACTCGGAGAAGTCTAAAACCATGGGCGGCGGCGTAGGTCATGTCGCTGGCGTAAAAGCGTGCTATGCCAGTGGCATGAAAAATTTGTCTTACTTTGCGTTGCCCCTTCTTCTACTCAGCACGATGGGATTTTCGACTGGGGTCACAACGGTCGGCCATGTTGACTTAGAGAAATACTTGGGCCGGTGGTATGAGATCGCGCGTTTCCCTTTCAAACAGCAAGAGGGTTGCCACAACACTGTGGCTGAGTATTCAAAAAATGAGGACGGAACCATTCAGGTCAAGAATCACTGCCAGAAAGGGAGCTTTAAGGCACCGGAATCGATTGCGATCGGAACAGCCCACGTTGTGGACGCTGCAAGCAATGCCAAACTAAAGGTTCGCTTTTTTGAGCTGGGGCCTTGGGGGGACTATTGGGTAATTCGACTCGGAGAGCATTATGAATACGCGGTAGTCAGCCAACCTAGTCAGAAGTTCCTTTGGATACTGAGTCGGACTCCTTCGATGAACCGCGCTCTTTACAATGATATCGTTGGAGATCTGAACGCCAACGGGTTTGACACGTCTCTCCTTGAAAAAACTCCACAGGATTGGTCGGGTCTTAGCTCGAATTCCCATTCCTATGCGGCCCTGCTCACTCCCTACTTCAATCTCCTTCCTCTTTCATTGACCCTGATGACGCTTTTGTGGCTCTTAAGTCTCGTCATGAAAGACGCCAGCATCGTCGATCGTTTTTGGGGTGTTGGATTTCTAGCTCTCTATGTGACTCAATTACTTAACAGCCGATTTCTTACTTTTCGGGGGTCTCTCTTTTTTGTCTTGGTCGCCGCTTGGGGAATTCGCCTTTCTGTTTATATTCAAATGAGAAACTCGGGGAAGGAAGAGGATCCTCGCTATCAAAAAATGCGCAGGGAGATGGGGCGGAAATTTTGGTGGACTAGCCTCTTTACCGTGTTTTGGCTCCAAGGCCTGATTCTTTGGATTGTCGCCGCACCACTCATATGGATTCATCTGTTCCCCCAGTCGGAACACGCCACTTGGTTGGATGTCGTAGGCGTCGTGCTTTGGACGACCGGTTTTTGCTTTGAGACAACCGCGGACTTTCAGATGTCTCGATTTAAGAAAGACCCAAAAAATAGGGGGCAAGTGTGTGAAAAAGGGGTGTGGGGCCTCTCTCGTCATCCAAACTATTTTGGTGAGTCATTGATTTGGTGGGGATTTTTCGCCATAGCGGCAAACGCGAGTCGGGGCTACCTGACTATTTTTAGCCCGCTACTAATCACCTATCTTTTGCTGAAAGTCTCCGGAGTCTCTTTGCTGGAAAAGCAGCTCACTCAAACCAAGCCAAAGTATTCTGAGTATATAAAAAATGTCCCTGCCTTCTTCCCTAAATGGAAGGGGCGAGGACTTAATTAATGTGTGCTACTTGCGCGGCCTGATGAAGAACGGATTTTCGTTCACAGGAGTGACCGTCAGATTTTTAATTACGGGCCCTTCTAAATTCCAGTTTTCATCACTCTCGAATTCAAAAACTAAATCGGCCCGATCCCAGCTCTCGGGAAGCGGGAACTTGACCCCCGCTTTAAAAGAGCGCCGAGATCCAGCAAAATAGTTCATGCGATCCCCGGTATCAGGATTGAGCGCATAAATGCGTAGACTATCGTTTACGTCCTCGGCCTTCACTCCAAGATCGAGAGAGACCCGAGCAATTTTCTTATCCAATTTTACAGGCAAGAAGGCGCGGACCAAGATGTCGTTGCCGTAGAGAGGGCCGGCGCCAACTCTGAGGGCACCCTCTACTTCACGCCATCCAGAGTCTTTTGCCCCTTTTAGGATCACGCTATGGAGGAGGCCCAGGTCGGTCCCTTTGGGTTCAACTTTAAGTCCGGCTTCCGGGACTCCTATATAATCGCCGCGCCACATCAAATCCCGCACGACCCGAAAAACGCCGCTGTTTTTATTTTTCCCGATAATAACGACCCGACTGTCTGTCCAGTCACCAGTCAAAGATTCGACATTGATTTCAACATCGGCAGTCTCTACAGAAAAAGGTACTGGCCATTCTCCTAGGCTCTTATCACCGAGCTGTACTTCAACCGAATCAATTCCGTACATTTTCTCGATCCATTTGGCAGCTTCATGGTTTTTTAAGAGGACTAGCCCAGCGACCTTTGGATTTAATCCGCTGGTGTATTTGGGTTGAAGTTTATCGATGATGCGGTGGATCTGCCGCATGAGTTCGCGCGATTCAAACCCAATGTCGTCCTTGGAGAGCGGTACTACGATATTTGACTCCACTCCTTTATCTTCAATAAGCGATCCATTGTTTTTCCCACTTCGGATGGATTGGCGCCAAGACACACGCATGCTCTGGCCCTGGGGAAGCAACGAAAAAGGATTTTCCGGGTTGTCACCTAAAATAGCCTGGAAGGTTTTGTACTCCATGACGTTGGCTCCGCCGCCGCCCGTGGTGCTGTGAGTTCCTACGATGACAGCGGCTCCATTGTCCTGCATTCCCGCGGCAAAAAGATCGCAGGCTGAGTAACAGCTAGAGTCGGTCAATACGACGACAGGGCGGAACCAAACTTGCCCCAAGCTATTGGCCTCGCGCCGAGGCGTAATTGCCAGCGGAGCAGTGAATTCATCCCCTCGACCTAAGGCATCGCGAATGGCCTCAGACCAGCGGTTTTCGCCGCCATTGGCTTTCAAAAATATCTTCTCGTTGAGCTCGTTGGCCAACATACGCACGGTAGTGGGTTCAACAATCCTTGGAGAAAAAAGCTGGACCATTTTTTCGGCTAATACAATGTGACCGCCACCGTTTCCACGAACGTCTATGACTAAGCCCACTGCCTTAGAAAAACTGACCTCCACCGTTCGTCGTAATCCTTCAACGATGGTGCTGAGATCCAAGCGCCGATTGCGCCAGATAAAAGTTTTTAGGCGGATGTAGCCGATGACTCCGGCCGGAGTTTTTAGGGTGTTTGCCTCAAAGATCTCACTTAATAGATCCGCACTATCTCCATCCAGAGCGTTACTGGAGCTTTTCGTGTCGAACAGATAGTTAAAACGGTGCTGATACTGATCGATCCCCAGTTTGGAGAGAAAGAAAAAATCATTTTGGGGCGCGGGAAGATTCTCGCCAAAGCAGGTCTCTTCAGAAAGGGTCATCCACGGGATCTCTTTTTCGTAAATGCCGTTTTCGCCTGTCAGCTCCAATTTGAGCGTGTCCTTTGCAGGAATGGTTTGGCTGGCCAGATTTCTCATCGAAAGCAATTGAACGGACCGGCTTCTCATAGCATCGATATTGGATCCGCCGGAAACGGGCATCAAGGACGCCAATACGTCGGATGCTGGTTTGCCGTCGACGGAAATCAAGCGATCCCCAAGGGCGATGTCGCTGACAAGCTCCTCAGCAACGGCAGCGCGTCGGGCAGCTACCACCTGAAAATCGTTACCTTCTTTAACCACATCAAACCGGATCGGAATGAAAGCCACGCCACAGGCTAGCGGCTTGGGGCCCGCATAACTGGTGTGGAGATCGTGAAGGCTGGTGAAAACTTTCTGCATACTAGAATGAAATTCATCATTCTCAATTTGCCCAGCCTTCAGTTTCAGCCGTTCTAGGCGGGGAAGGGGGTCGGCGTCCGTTCCAAAGTCTTTGATTTTCAAATGGCGATGTACGTAAAGGTTTCGCAGCATGAACTCGGCTTGGGAGCTGAGCGCTATTTTTTCTTCTGCGGTGTACTTCGGCAACACCAGCTTTGTTCGCATTTCGGAGAGTGGTTTAATCTGGGGTTCTGAGAACGCGTTGGCCCCCGTTAATAACCCTAAAAAGGCAAAAGCTTTCAACCCATTCTGCATTTTCATAATTCTCCACATGTAAGACAAGTATTTCTTACTGTTGGTTATTGCAACCCTCTTCCCTCAGCAGAAGGACATTAGTGAATGCAAAAGTTTTGCCACGGCAACTGTCCTCCGGGAGGGGAAAGTTTATTTGTTGTCGTGAGATCTTTCATGGTGAAAAGGGACAATCTAGCTCGCGGAACCTACGCAGTGGGGACGGATTTTATTCCTTCTTCGAAATAGGAATAGAAAGATAGCGCTGCCCATTGGCATGAGGTGGAGGAAGGTGGCCGGCGTCGATATTGATCTGAACGCTAGGGAAAAGAAGCCGCGGCGCATTAAGGGCTTTATCTCTTTCGGTTCGAAACTTCACAAAAGCCTCGCGAGTTGTCTTCGCATTGAGGTGGATGTTGGATCGTTTCTCTTCGGCAATGGTAGTTTCAAAACGGAGCGGGCGGCCATTGGGAAGGTAGTCATGTCCGGTGAACACCCGTGTGGAGCCAGAAAGCGTATAAAGATGCTTAGTTACTGAGTCGTAAAGGGTGTCGGCACTTCCTGAGGGGAAATCGCATCGACCCACTCCATAATCTGGCATGAACAGAGCATCTCCCGTGAAGATCGCATCTCCCACGAGGTAGCTGGCGCAGGCCGGGGTATGGCCAGGAGTAAAACGGACTTTGACGTGGAGGCTTCCCGCGGCAAAGGACTCGCCGTCTTCCAACAGACGATCAAATTGACATCCGTTAGTGGGAAATGAGGCCGGCAAATCAAAAAACGGCTTGAAGACCGTTTGAACTTCGGTAATTCGTGCGCCTATAGCTACTTTTGCTTTAGGGTAGTTAACTTTTAGAATCTGCGAGCCACTCAAGTGGTCGGCGTGGGCGTGGGTTTCTAAAATGTAGTTGAGGGTAAGGTTCTCTTTTTTTAAAAATGAAGTTACTAGGGAAATTGACTCCTGGCTTACCGTTGACGACGCGGCGTCAAAGTCCAAGACGGGGTCGATGACTATGGCATCGAGTGTTGTAGTATCCCAAACAACGTACGTGAGGGTGAACGTGGCTTTGTCGAAAAACTCCTTAATTTCCATCATTACTTTTTCCTTCTTCGCGTTTTCCATTCGAAGATAGAC
>JAYVQZ010000419.1:0-4617 GCA_043776735.1 Deltaproteobacteria bacterium
GCGGGTGGGGTAGCTCCTGGGGGCGGTGGCATGACGTCGAGGTTTTTCCAAACTCCAAGGCCCTCATCCCAAAGGTAGCTGTACGTCTCTAGCTGGCCAGAAAGCCGCATCTCTTCGAGCTGCGTTGCTGTGAAGGGCCCAAAGGATTGCCCGCGGCGTCCTAAATAGATCTTTTTTTCATACTTGCCCATTATTGCGGCCTTTCTTGGAGTTTCATGTAACGCTCTTTATTGGTGCAATTGTTTTGGAGATTGGCTTGAATTCCACCTAACTCGTCCTCCCACACCTCTTCCGTACCGCTTAGTCCGCGGCCTGAACTGCCCCAGTTGTAGACTTCCCCGGCGGTCTTGCCAGCGCGTTGCTCAGACGAAATCTTTCCTTGATCCACCATTTTTTGGAATTCAGGATGGGCGTTTTGCCAGACCATGTCTTGGCTGGCGCCGTTCCAGATTTCGGCCTCAATGAGTTCATTGTTTTCCATTACTGCTGTAATCTCGTTAAACATACGCTGATTGAGTTGTCCCAGTTCGGCTTCAATCTCTCTGGTCAATTGGTTGCGACGATCCTCGGCTCTTCGCTGGTAGTGCTCGAGTAGCGACGTCCATTGGGGTACAGCGGCCGTCAGCCGTGCCTGTTTAGCTTCTTCGAACCGGAAGGCAGAAATTTCTGTCAGCAGTTCTTTGGGAGCTGCCTTCGCCGTATTTTCCGCCTTCGCCTTTTGGTACCTAGCAACAAGTGCCCTTTTCTTGGTAAGGATTTCCCGTCCTTGGACTCGCTCGTTGGCTTGAGCAAGTTTGGTGATCTTGGGAATTTTTCTCAGGGTACGAAAAAGGTGGTTGATGGATTCTTGCTTTGAAATAAAAAGGGGGGAGCGAATCCATTCACTAGCTACTCGGTTGGGTACCTTGGTACTGACGATGTTTTTCGCCGAACTTTCAGCGGCAAACGCTGTGAGGTAGGAGAGCGCGATGGGATAAAGAGGGTCTTTCGCTTTTACTCCTTTTGGCAGATGCTCTTTGAGCCAAAAAAAGACCCCTTGGTAATTATTTTTGAAGGTCTTCACCATTTGCAGAGATTCTGGAAATTGGCACAACTCATTGAGGGCAATGGTGGCGACCATCAAAGACTCAGGTGAGAAGGTCTGTTTGAGCCCCCCGGACTGCAGCCCAAGAGAAGCCCCAACGGCTTTTGGGTAGTCTCCTGCCATTAGCTGGGCTAAAGCCAATTGGATGAGTGAGTGGACCAGTTCATTGGAACGTTTGTCGATTAGCTCAAGTTGTTTGATCGCGTTTTTATGGTCTTCTAAACCGTAATAAGCGCGGGCTAAAAGAAGTCTGGCCGAATCGCGTTTTGCCTCCAGAGAACTCGGCAAAGATTCCGTGGAGACAAAGCGAAGTAGGGGGGCTACGGCTCCGGAAGCTCGACGAGATTTGACATCCCAAAAGCCGTTAGCCAGATCCTCGTAAGCTCCCATTCCTTTGAGTTGACTTAGAATCTCTTTTGCCAATTTCCCAGGGTTCTCATTTTTTGAAACGGAAAAAAGCTTTTGAAGAAGAGCGTCGGCAAGAGTGTTTTTATCTCTAGGGGTGAGAATTCCGCTTTTGCTGTATTCCTCCTTGAGATATTCCCCGAGCCGCTGAAATGCCTCAGGAGATAGGCTAAACACGGCATACTTACGGTGAATGGACTCAAGGCACGACAAGGCAGCCAGCTGTATAGGAAGTTTTGCGGTCGTCGTCGGCTGAGCTACCAGTTTGTCAAACTTCTCCGCGGCAAGTCCGAATACGGCAGCATGAAACAAAGTACGGGCGATGCCATACTCCGCCATTGCCCGGACGGTGTCTTCGGATTTCTTTCCGGTAAAGGGCAGCGCTTCCGAAAAGCTACGGATTTCAAGCTGCGTTTTATCTGAAAGGGTGGAGGGGAGTTGACGAAATTCTTCTGGCAAAAGCTTCTCTAGCCGTTTAGAAAAACGCCAGATTTCCGAATCCGAGCACGGAGAGAAAATCTGAATTTCAGCGACCTCAGCAGCGCTGGCCAAAAGGGAAATAAAGAACAATAGAAACGCCTTCCGACTAATTGCCGAGAGATTTGAAGATGAATGGGTATGAAACGCCAACATCGACTCCTCCTCTCGGTTTAGGGAATTTCCATTTCAAAAGGCGCGAAATAATACAGGCGTCCAATTTGGAATCACCGCAAGACTCTTTTGGAATTGCCGTTTTCACCAAACCTGTCCGTTGGATATTGAAACTTACTAAAAGCTTGCCCTCAAACCCCGGCAAACGGACTAGGGCTGATTCGTAGCAATAACGGACCTCATCAAGGTGCTTGCGAATCACCAACCCCACCTCATCTTTGGTGAGCCCTTCACTGACGCCAGCCTCTTCGGTGGAAATGCCTACCTGGGAGGAGCCTTGCCCCAAAATCGCTGCCCCCCGGCCCTTTCCATAATCTGCCGATCCCCCGCTTTTCCCTTTTCCTTGGTCACCCATCATGGTGACTTGTCCGGACACTTTGGGGACTAGTGCCTGAGGATCGATGCCAGAGCTCAATGCCCCTTTCTCGCCCATTTTTCCTTTTCCTTCGAAGACCTTTCTCACGAGGTTGGTTGTGGCCGCCCCGTCAAGGAGCGAGGAGGTGGCAAGAAGCTCCTTGGTTGAGTTCACGTTGAGGAGCGCTTTGGTGGACCGTTTTACTGTCTCCGACTTAAATGCCATTACCAGGTTGACGCCGCCCCCTCGTTTTCCGGTCGCTGCCGTCTTGTTAGCGCCGGATTTTGCTTGCATCACGGGAGAAAGAAGGGTCTTAGCAAATTGTGGAGGAATAAGTTCGAGAGGATCTTCTTTGGGAGCTGGCAACATGCGGAGACTCACCCACCCAAACAGTAAGATCAGCGATAAAACCAGCGCACTTTTTCTAAAGAGCGAGTCGGTAGCATTCTCAGAAGCGAAGTTTTCGCCTATGGATTGAGGCACCCAACCGTCTTGAGCAATCTGTGCTTGGATCTGGCCGAGGTTGAGAACCGGTTTGAGATCGAGCCAAAGAGAATTTCCTTTGGTAGAGGAGGGGCCTTCCAGTGCGATGGGTTTCCCTTCAGCCAATTCAAAAAAACCGATCTCTTTTATGGCGTCTTCTATGAGACGGTCGGGTTCGTTGCCCATACGGCGAAGGCGCACGCCGTGTTGAAGCTTTTCTATCACCCAGACAAAAGGGAATCCCAGTCCTAGAGGGATTCGTCCACCCCAGATCGTGCTCCAAAGGATCTGGGCTTCCTCGTGGCCGGAACCCTCAGGCGTTGCCGAGCGGTACAACGTCACCACGAACTGGTGGGGAGTCTGCCCCGGTTGCGTTTGTTTTTGGGCTAGTGCGCTCATTAAAATGTCTCAACCAGCTCTCTTAAGTTTTCTTCGTTTTCTGCCTCAATCGCTTTGGAAGTCTTTTTGCGTCGGTAGAGATGGAGTCGCCCTCGGCTTTCAATACCTTCTGCCGTTTGGTTGAGGGCGTCCAGTGGTTGCTTGTTTACTCCTTCAACCACATCCCCTTCAAAATCGATCTGCTTTTTGGCGTCCTCATTCTTTGCAAAAGCAAAAGTAGAAAAAGCCGTGACTGCTAAAAGAATGGCTAGGAGATCCCGGAATTTCATTTGTCCTCCTTTTTAACTACGGTCGACTTTTCCGACGTTGCTAGCTCGTCTTGTATCGCTTTGCCTTTTGATGGCGCTGTGGAATTTTCATATTGTGAAAGCAATACTCGGTTGAGATGCTGTTTCGTGGCCGGGGTAAAATCATTTCGGATGGACTCCAATTCCCCTATTGCCTCATTTCGGGCTCCGGCAAGATAGAGGCTAACCGCACGCATCACGGTAAGCGCTGGCTCTTTCACAAATCCTTTTTCTTTGAGTTCCTGAAAGAAATAGCCAAGGCGGCCCCAAGATTGGTTTTTGTAGGCTTCTACCCAGTAACTGCGAAGCCGTTGCTCGCCGTTGGCCCCTTTTTCTACACCAAGAGAGGACCAGTGACCCGCCCCGCCAATAGAGTCCAAAAGAGCCAGGTCAAGTGGCTCCTGTTTTGAGGCGGGAACTCGAAATACGGGGCCAAGCAAAGGAGCGCCAAATCCGGCAACCCCATTCGTGTTAATAACGTAATCGGCAGCCAGTTCCTTGGCCTGGTTCCGGATTGTCTTTCCCTTTTTCTCAAACGGATCCAAAATCTCTGCAACGTTTTTTTGATAAGCCCGAAGATCTTCCTGAGCCAGCCCTTTGGGCGCTTCAAGGTGGGCCAACTCGTCGCAGAACTCCTGGTAAACTTCGGCAATCTCAGAAAGGACTGCCACCTTCACCTGGCTCCACGGCAATTTGATGACTTTACCAGCTGCCGTCTCGATCTCCTTCATTAACTCAATTCTTCGGGCGAGAGAATTACTGTTTGGTTTAAGCTTAGCAAGTCCCCTGAGTTGCTGACGAGCTTGGGAAAAGACTTGAGGCAGGGTGCGGTTGAGGCTAGGCACTAACGCAAATTGCATTAGCGGATCAAGATCGCCCCAACCCTGGGATAGTTGTATGGCCAAAGCCAATTTTTCTTTGAACCCTATCTCCTTACCTGAGTCTAGTACCGC
>JAYVQZ010000420.1:0-4608 GCA_043776735.1 Deltaproteobacteria bacterium
AAAGTCTTGTGTTATCGCGTCCCTGGCCCAATTTTTCGCCATCAAAGGCAAACCAGGAACCGCTCTTCTCCACCACATTGTACTGAGCGCCCAAGTCGATGAGGTCACCCTCTACCGAGATGCCTTCGCCGTAAATGATGTCGAATTCCACCTGTTTAAACGGAGGGGCCATCTTGTTCTTCACCACTTTAACGCGGGTGCGACTGCCGTAAACGTCATCGCCATTTTTCAAAGCCGAAACGCGACGGATATCTAGACGCATCGAGGCATAGAACTTAAGAGCGTTTCCACCCGTGGTGGTCTCTGGGTTTCCAAACATCACACCAATCTTCATACGAAGCTGGTTGATGAAAATGAGCGACGTCTTAGATTTACTAACGCAACCAGTTAGCTTTCGAAGCGCTTGGGACATCAAACGGGCTTGAAGGCCCATGTGAGAATCTCCCATTTCGCCTTCCAGCTCTGCCCGAGGCACTAGAGCAGCAACCGAGTCGACAACGACGACGTCCACGCCACCACTTCGCACTAGGATTTCAGCAATTTCCAAAGCCTGCTCTCCCGTGTCGGGCTGAGAGATCAGAAGATCTTCCACCTTCACGCCAAGCTTTTTGGCATAACCGACATCCAACGCATGCTCAGCATCGATAAAAGCGGCAATGCCACCTTCGCGCTGTGCTTGCGCCACGGCATATAACGCCACGGTGGTCTTACCAGAAGATTCCGGTCCATAAATTTCAGTAATACGGCCACGCGGCAAGCCACCGATTCCGGTAGCCAGATCGAGCGACAAAGATCCGGTAGGGATGGCTCCCATATCCATATTCAGCCGGCGTCCATCGCCCAGCTTCATGATCGAACCTTTTCCAAACTGTTTTTCAATTGAAAGCAACGCCAGGCCTACGGCTTTGGCCCTGTTCTCTGCTCCATCAGGACGATTCTGTTCCATCTATTCTCCTTTTTATAAACTAGCTTTTAGTACGAGGCGCATCCACAGGTTGCCGTATATTGCTGCAATAACATCGTCCAACATCACACCCATTCCGCCTTTGACACGGGCATCCGCCCAGTCAGCAGGGGTAGGTTTGAGGACATCCAAAAACCTAAAGATAAAGAAACCTAGAGCTAAACTGTAGGGAGTCAAGGGCAGCGCATACATCGTAATAGCCATGCCCACAATCTCATCAATGACAATGCGCGACGAATCGGGCTGGTTGAGGGTCTTCACCGTCACGCCGCTTGCCCAGACGCCCACCACAAAAAGGGCGATAATTAAAACCGAATGAAAAGGCAGCCCCAAATCCCGGGTTGCCCACAGCAAAGCCACTCCCACAAGGCTTCCCCAGGTGCCGGAGGCAAAAGGAAAAAAACCCACAAAAAATCCGCTGGCCAAAACCAAGGCAATTAAATTCTTGAGGCGATCCTGCCAAGCCACTTTGATTGCGCTGCTCATCTTGTGGCGT
Source organism: Deltaproteobacteria bacterium (assembly GCA_043776735.1). Classification (GTDB taxonomy): domain Bacteria; phylum Bdellovibrionota; class FAC87; order UBA2466; family UBA2466; genus JBGSST01. The sequence goes on from JAYVQZ010000420.1 coordinate 1,461, forward strand.
ACGTTACCGGGGGGATAGGTCAGTCGGCAAGCTGGTAAAGAGAGCGTGAAGGCAAAAGAAAAGGGGCGCGGGCCTTTACTCAGCACCCCTTCCGGAAATTTTCAAGTTTTAGAAAACCCCATCAGTCGTTGGTAAGAACTTTACGATAGGTGGTCAAAAATCGGACAAACTGCTCGCGCAATTTACTGCGAATCATTTCGGCGCTCGATGACGATTTGGTCAGAATGTAATTGATGTAATCATGGACCAACATTCCGTCTTGATAGGGGATCAACCTGGTCCGCTCGATCATCGTCTTTAACGTATCCGCGTAGTTTTCTACCGTGTGGGTTAAGACCCCTTCACCGATCGCATTGACGGGGCGCGAATATACCTGCTTCCCCTCAGGATAAATCGTCTTAGTGAAAAAAAGGACTTTGATGACAATGTTCATCCAGTACTTCCACTCGGTTCGTTCTGAATTTACCCAAGTTGTCTTTGCCTCTTTAATCTCTGAAAACATCGAAGGGTATTTTCTGTGATCGGTAGCAAGATCGACGTACTGGTCGGGGGTCACCTTGGGAAAGAATCCTCGAATGACAAAAGTTGATTCAGAGTCTGTGGCCAACACCTCTTCCACTGTGACGGTACCAGTCATCACTGAATCTAAAACGACCTGGTCTTCAAACCCAGTTACAGGTTCTGCGACTGCAGGTAGGGCCAGTAGGCATAGGAAAATAAAAGATCTCTTCATAAATAAATCCTCCTAAATAAATTTGGAACACGCTGATTCGGGGGCTTTTGCGGTACTAAGAAGAGAGGGGGGAAAGCAAAGACTTACCTATAGTGAAACAAAAAAATGGCCCTTACCCTCTTATCGGGGAAAGTTCTCATTAACCAAAGTCACTGGCGCCCTTGGGGAGCCTGGCAATGCGTACCCCTGCGTCATGACCAACGCCAAAAAAAATCGAACAATAAGAACATGAAAAAAAGAATTCTGCTTCTTATCCCGTGGCTTTTTATGGGAGCCAAAGCAATCGGGGACACCTCTACAGAAAAAACCCCCTCACGGGATCCGGCGGCTTTTCTCTTTTTTGGAAAGAAGAACGCCGAACACACCTCCCTCGCCGAGCAAGGTCTGCTCCGTTATGCCACGGGCGACTGCACCGGAGCACTAAACACACTCGAAGCCGCCAAAATTTTTGAACCCGATAAAGTCACCTTGTGGGCGGAGCACGTCCTTTTTCACTCACTTCTTACTTGTGGAAATTACGATCGTGCTCAGACCGTTGCTGAAGAGATAGCGAGATCGGCGCCTCAAGAGTCGCTGAGTTTTCTCCAGCTCGGTATTGCCGAGCTTTGGAACCGCAAGACAAAACCCGCTATAGAGAATTTTAAACGAGCGCTGGAGTTTGATTCCCATTCTCCCCGGACCCATTTCTACAAAGGGATCGCCCACGGCACCCTTAATGAGATAGCACTTAAAGAAAATGAGTTTAAGGAAGGAGAAAAAGAGTACCAACGGATTTTGGCTCGAAATCCAAAAGACTTCACCGCCAACTTTGAACTGGCCTCGCTCTACCTCTATTGGAACAAAGAGGTGCCCACGGCCTCAAAGCACGTTTCCGTAGCACGCGACAGCTTGCCCACTCCGTCAGATGAACTTAGTGATGAAAGAAAACTGATGGCTCAGTTCACCATGCCGCTGCTTGAGGGAATTCTCCTCTACCGTATGGACGAACCTGTAGAGGCGGCGGAGAAGCTGCGTGAGACGTTAGCTCACGCCCCATCTGGAGCCCGTGCCGATGTGGCGGAACTTTACTTTTATTTAGGCAAAAGTCTTCTAGCCAGCAACGAAAAGGAAAAGGCCAGGGGCGCTTTACAGAAAGTGAACGAACTCGACCCAAACGGTCCCTATGGCAATGACGCCAAAAGGGCATTGGCGTCTAAAAAGTGAGAGGCCAGGGATCAGGAAAAGGTTTGAGACTCCCAGGCCTATTGGCCTGAGAGATCGCGGTTTGATGATTTCTCACAAGCCACGAAGTGGCGCGGCGGCAAACTCGGTCGGCGATTTTTCTGGGCCACCAATGCAGCTACGACACTGGGACTCCCACGTCTAAAGGCGTGGGAGTCTCGGGAAATGACTTGCCCTGATAGGGAACCAGTCGGTTACTGAATATCAGTCACTGGCAGTTTTAGCATTGAGGGAGGAGTTTCATTCGGTAGGGACTTTGTTCCTCTCACTCCGTCCCGAAGACCGGTCGATTGATCGGCAAGAGCGGCATTGGAGTTGCGAGGTAAATCGCAACCGCTAACCAATGCCACGGTTAGGATAGGGAGAATTAACTTTCTTGCTATATTTTTCATATTTTCCTCTTTTTTTTTCTCAAGGTTAATTTTTCGTTAGCCACATACTGAAGCCCACGTTCGCTGGACCGCCCGTGTCGCCCGGCGCCGTGATGAAGTAATATTCGGCAAATTTGCCGAGGTCTGTTTTTCCGTTAAACACGATGTGTTTTGGCATGGCATCGGGGTAGGCGAGTGTGGGTCCCAGAGTGTAGGCGGAGAGTACGGCATCGATAGTGATGTCTTGACCCATGGGAACGGTCATCACGCCTTCGTCTTGCCCTTGAGTCACCGTAGACAAAATCACACCTGTTGCGCCATCGATCGACTCCGAAATGCCCGTAGTAGACTTCCAACGGCCATTAGTGATGGGAGCGCCGCTGGCGTCAAAGACAGTGATTTGGGAGCCCAAGGTCGGGGCGCTCAAAGTGTTCACGCCGTCGACGACGTGAATTCCATTAACTACGGGATCGGGGTTTCCGGTAAACCGAAAATGCAGTTTCACGGTATCCGTGGCCTGCCCAGACCCACCAAATAACAAGAGGGCGCTAAGAAATACGGGAATGAACGGTTTCATTATTAACTCCTTTTTTGCCGGCCTTTCTTTGAGGCCAGACGATTATGATTTTTTCGTAGAGAGATTCGAGAAAAACTTTGCTGCGAAATCTCCGTTTTTTTTTATTAATTTCTGGTAAGCCAGGCAGTGAATCCGACGTTCGCCGGAGTATTTGCATTGCTGCCAGGGGCCGTAATCATGTAGTAAGCGGCAAATTTCCCTAGCTCTGCGTTTCCGTGAAACACGATGTGTTTTTCGGCGCTGACG
>JAYVQZ010000421.1:0-4605 GCA_043776735.1 Deltaproteobacteria bacterium
GACAGACCGCATTAAAAGAGGGGGGTAGCGGAGTCACTACCCAGCCCTCTTTTTTGCAACCTGAGCCATTTAAAAAGAGAAGTCTGAAAAGCCTTTATAGTAATGCGTCTTCAGTCGACACGGCGTTCCGTTATGATGATACGGGTAGTCAACTTGAGAAAGTAAAAGGCATCCCAGATTGGGCAAAGGAAATTCCGCCTTTTTTAGCCAATCAGCTAAGCGCCCATACCAGAAAAGCTTATGAGTCAGATCTGCGTCAGTTTTTCTCGTTTTTAGAAGGGAAGATTGCGGTCGGAGACCTTAGAGATTTGCGGGCAGAGCAGATTATCCTATTTCGTAAGTATCTTGAGGAGGGACGTTTGCACGAAGGGCGGATAATGGAGAAGTCCACCATCAACCGAAAACTTGCCGTGGTGAAAAGTTTCCTTAATTGGCTTTGTGCCAATGACGTTCTTGAGAACAATCCGGCCCGGTGGGTAAAGGGTTTCCCCCAAAGTCAGGAATCTGATCTGAAAGGGCTTTCGGATGAGGAGGCTGGCAAGATCCTTCGGCTTCCCGATCGCAATAAGGCTTCGGGCGCCTTGCATTTAGCTATTCTTCACGTGCTTCTTTACCTAGGGCTTCGCAAAGGCGAGTTGATAGGGCTAAAGATTGGCGACTTAGATGAAGAACGTGGAGTTACCGTTCTGCGCGTCCGGGGGAAGGGACATAAGGTTCGCATTCTCCCTCTGACGGCAAAAGTAAAAGCGGTGATTGAGCACTATCTGCATGCTTGCCGCAGGGACAAGAGCGCTAAAGAAGAACCCCTGTTTATTCCCACAAAAAATCCAAGGACGAAGACTTTGATAAAGCCGCTTAACCCACACGCGATCACTTACCTGGTGCTTCGCTACGCTAAGAAGGCCGGCGTGCTAAAAACAATCTCTCCTCACTCCTGCCGGGCCACCTGTATTTCAAATGCATTGGACAAGAAGGCTACCCATAGAGCCGTTCAGAGCCTTGCTGGCTGGTCGACCCCACTAATGATCCAACGCTACGACAAACGGCGAGAGGATCTCACTAACTCAGCGGCATTTATCGTAGACTATGAAGAAGTGAAAACCGAGGAAGCTGAAGTCGGTTAATTTAGCCTCAGACTCATGTAAGCAACCGAAACTTATCAGTATTTTTACTTTCGTATTCATTCAGACCACGCAAATTATATGATTTTAGACAACTCTGTGAATCTGAAATAATGAATGAACAGCAATCACCTAGCGCACACGTCACGACGATTCGGACTTCTCCCTATCTGTAACCAAATGGAATAATATTACGCATGCTGCAAATTATTAAGAGAGATTCGGGAATGACGCTACTGGGGGTTTTGATGGCCATTGGAATTGTGGCCATTATCAGCATCCCCGTTCTATTTTTGATGAGAGGGGTTTGGGGGCGGTATGGGAAAGTGGTCGCTAAAAAGGCGATTTTCCCCTTAGCTGACGAGCTAAGGAATGCGGTTGCCATGGATATGAAGACATTTTTTACCAGTGAACGTCCCAACCCTCCCTGCAGCGGGGGACCGGGGTCTTTAGTTGCCGATCTACCACTTAAGAAAAGCCAGCAACTTCGTTCTGGGATTCAATTGAACGTGCTCACTTCGGGGACAGCCGCTGCCTTGCCAGGACCGACGGTTGCCAAAGATTTTGTCCAATACAATCAGGCCGTGAAATTTTGCAGGGAGATTGCCGACGCCCCTCCTAACCAATTGCAATACCCTCCGGTAGATTTTGCTCCCTTGCCTGCGAGCGGCCCTCTACAAATATTTAATCCCACTCCCGCAGATTTTTCTGACACCGAACGTTTTGATTTCTGCGCCACCATCACCTGCCCCACCAATCCGACATCAAATTTCGACAAACTGTGTCAGTACACCAAGAACACAAATCTTCCGACCCTGGCGGTCTTTCGTTACGTGATACGCAATAGTCAAACGGGAGCGGCCTATAGCTGCGGTGACTCAGCATACAACTGGCCAAGCAAAGCGGTTGGTGAGTTGAGTTACCTCATCCTTTGGGGGCGTAGCAATGGCACCGGCCTAGGATCCAATGAACATTTTGTGGATGCCGGGATCTTCCACAGTAACAAGGCCAACTAAATGAGATCCCGCTGCCTTACTTCAAAGGGCTTTTCTCTTGTGGAATTACTGATCGTCACCGCTCTGGTGGCCATAGTTTCCTTGGTTATCTTTCAATTTATTAATTCGACCACCAAAGGTGCCCAAAATGCGCAATCCGCTACGGTGGCTCAGTCGCTTGCCGATGAGATTTTAAGAACTGTGAAAGTGCATTTCAGTCGTCGCTATTGGGTGGGCCCTAAACCAAGTCCAGGGGCGCCACCAGTGGTCCCCCTGCCAACACCCACTCCGACAATCACTTTTATACCAGTTCTACTTTCTCCGCTTACCTCCCCACTGGCGTTTAGCCTAAATCTGGGGGGTGCCTCAAGTTATCAATGTCCGGCCCCCGATCTTACCTGGCCGTCCTGCCAGAATTTAAAGATCGTCGAAACCATTACCCACCCCGGGGCAGCCGTTTCTGCCGACACCTACCGAGAGATAAAAATTGAGACCACCTGTCAGACAGGAACCACAGCCCCCAAGTTTCCTCCAGGATTTACAGCCACCCAATACCAACCCGATGGGGGGCAGTGCACAACAGCTCCTGTGATTACAATGACAACTACGGATCTTAGTACTGGAGTTGCCACCTCAACTCGCCAGTTCCTTGGGGAAAAAATATTTGGCTCGGCCATCTGTTTTAGAAGCTGCAAGATTGCAGACGACGCTGGCCCCGCAAAACCGGAGGTTTGGGAATACCGAGCCGAAGTGGCGGTAATTTATCAAGGCTCAGGCGCGCAATGGAATGTAGTTCGAGGCAATTCCACCTATTCGAGCGGAGATGTCTCTGACGGAGTTCAGGTGCTTTCTCAATGATTTAGTCAGTTTGCTCGCCCTGTTACAACGGAAATAGAAACATAGGAATATTATGACTGTATATAATCTCAGAAGTCGTGTTTGCCGGGAAAGAGGAGATGTTGCGGTTCTACTTGTATTGATAGGAGCCGTCCTAATGCTTATGTTGGGAACGGGAGCCAACCTTTATGTTTCCCACCTAGAAAAAAAGGTCCTTCAGGAAAAAGATTTTCGAGTGGCGGAGTCTTCTGCCTATTCCGCTCTAGAAATTACCAATGCTCTGATCACTAGCCACACGATAGTAAAAGATTCAGTGACGGGTAAATGGTCCTACGATCCGAGCCAAATTGCTGTTGCGCAAAATGATTATTCGTTCTTTCAAGCTGCCGGAGCCGCGTATTCCAATAAACTTCCCGAATGGGTAGCCAAAGCGCTAGAGGCAAAAGCGGTGTTGAATGCCAGCCAGTTTCCGCCGCGCCCTATATTTGCCGTGGTGGGCTTTCCAGGTCCCGTTGGAAAAGTAGATAACAACATTCTGACGGCTCCCGAACACGATGTTTTGTTTCTTCGCCTGACTCCAACGGCGATGGTTGAATTTGTAAAACCGGGAGACAAAGGGGAAGAGCTCGCTGTTTTTGTAGACGCTAAACCTTTTCCGAAAGTCCTTAGAGCCCGAGTGGGCGGTCTTTGTCAGGATTTTGATCCTGAGCCTTACGCCATGATTCATCGAAACATTGTGGGCGGAGAACCAAGTTTTAAGATCGCTCCTAGCTTTTATAACGAAGGAAACTATCCAATTATTAATGTCGATTTGCTGGCCGTTGAACAAGGTCTGCGCGCTTCGGTGGCCGATAACACAGACATTATCAATGAGCGATTGAAACTAAAGCGAACCGGAGAAAAACTAGTCAGTGAACTCTATTTAATGTACCTCTTTCGACCTCCCACTGCTGCGGAAACCAAGTTTCTCCTTGATGCTCTCAAAGCTGGCACTACCAGTTTTGAACAGGTCGAAGCCACAATGAAGACCTCTCCTGTTTTTCGCTTCATTAATTTAAAAAACGATTCAAACTTCTATACGACCAACGCTGAGGGCGCAAAGATTCTTGGATTGGCCGATGCGGGTCTTGAATTCTATGTTTATGGAAACAGCGGCGACGTGCCGTTCGATCCTACTGCGATCCCGCCTTTTTCTCCCGATTTAGCCACGCTTTATAGTTGCCATGATGTCGCCTCAGATGTGTATTCCATTTCACTGAGTTCATGCGGTGATGCAAAAGCATTGGGGTACGTATTTAAGACAGCTGACCCTGGACGGACCTTTCCCATTTACGAACACGATAAGGGCACGGCGACCTCTCGGGTGTCGCTTGCCGAAAACCCGAGTAAGACTCCCCTGGCTTATGCGTCTAAAAGCGATAGCACCCTAGCCTCAGCCATTGGCCTGTTCCGAACTTACTTGCGAAAAATGGGAACCGAGCCCTTTGCCTATAGTTCCGCTTACTCGTACGCACGAGAATATGACAAAACTTTGACTCGGGATGCCGACCTGACCTGGCTAGATCAGATCTATCGAAGCCAGAAGTCGTATTACGACATGGAGGCGTGTGGTCCTAAAAAAATGCCCGGCCCCAAGTGTTTTTTAACCGGCC
>JAYVQZ010000422.1:0-4589 GCA_043776735.1 Deltaproteobacteria bacterium
GCTTGCTTGGCGATAGCAATAGCCATTAAACCAATGGGACCAGCCCCCGTAATGAGAACGTCTTCCCCCACTAAATCAAAAGAGAGGGCCGTATGGACTGCGTTTCCTAGCGGATCAAAAATGGCCGCTACATCGTCACTTACGCCATCGGGAACCTTAAAAGCATTTTCCGCAGGAATGGCTAGGTACTCGGCAAAACAGCCAGGCCGATTTACGCCCACGCCCACGGTATTTCGGCAAAGGTGTCGTTTTCCCGCACGACAATTCCGGCAATGGCCGCAGGTGAGGTGCCCTTCTCCAGAAACTCGTTCGCCGGCTTGATAGCCTCGAACCGAACTGCCCACTTTTTCAATCACGCCAACAAATTCATGACCTACCACCATGGGCACGGGAATTGTTTTTTGGGCCCAAGGGTCCCAATCGTAAATATGGAGGTCCGTTCCGCAGACCGCGGTTTTTTTAACTCGGATGAGAACGTCGTTTGGCCCAATTTCAGGGATAGGAACATCTCGCAACCAAAGCCCAGGTTCCCGTTTCTCTTTGACTAAAGCCTTCATAATCCCCCTTTACGAAATGGCGCCCAGTTTTTTTCCGATAGCTTCAAAGGCGGCAAGAACTTTATCGAGTTCTTCTGGCGTGTGTGCTGCCGACATTTGGGTTCGAATCCGCGCTTTCCCCTCCGGAACAACTGGGAAAGAAAAGCCTACAACGTAGATCCCAAGCTTCAACAACTCTTCCGACATCTTCTGCGCCAGTCTGGCATCTCCCAACATCACTGGCACGATCGGATGAATCCCTGGAACGATCGTAAATCCAAGCCCGGCGATCTTTTCACGGAAATAGGTGGCATTTTCCCAAAGTTTTGTCCGAAGCGAGGTGTCCTTTTCAGCCATGTCGATCGCCTTTAAAGACGTCGCCGCAATCATAGGGGCTAAAGAGTTTGAGAAAAGGTAGGGACGAGAACGCTGGCGCAACCACTCTACGATCTCTTTTTTTGCGGAAACATATCCGCCAGACGCACCACCCAATGCCTTGCCCATAGTGCCAGTGAGAATTTCGAACTTTCCGTGCATTCCAAAATGCTCAGGAGTTCCGCGCCCGTTTTCTCCGCAAAAACCAACCGCATGAGAATCATCGACCATCACGAGGGCGTCGTATTTGTCTGCCAGCTCTCGAATTACTGGTAGGTTTGCTAATGTCCCATCCATGGAAAAAACACCGTCGGTCACCACAAGCCGAAAGCGCGCGCCAGAAGCCTCCTTAAGCTTTTTTTCCAAATCTACCATGTCATTGTTGGCGTAACGGTAACGTGCCGCTTTACATAGACGAATGCCATCAATAATACTGGCATGGTTGAGCGCGTCGCTGATCACAGCATCTTTTTCGGAAAGCAGCGCTTCAAAGATTCCACCGTTGGCGTCAAAACAGGACCCGTAAAGAATGGTGTCTTCCGTTCCCAAAAATGCGGACAAGCGTTTTTCAAGGTTTCGGTGAATGGATTGGGTTCCACAGATAAACCGAACGCTGGAAAGTCCAAAACCCCAGCGATCCACAGCCTCTTTGGCCTCTTTTACCAGCGTCGGGTGGTTGGAAAGGCCCAGGTAATTATTAGCACAAAGATTGATGACAGTTTGCCCCCCGCTCTGGATCTGGGCTCCTTGAGGTGAGGTGATTTCCCGCTCACTCTTATAGAGCCCCTTTTCCTTAAGCGTAGCGACTTCGGACCTTAAAGATTCCAATAGTTCTAGCATGGGATTTACTTACCATAGGCCCCTCTTCTCTTCACTCGCCAGCACGACAAAAGGTCATTATTCTCTTTGCATGGCTCCTGAATTTCTAGGCCTTGTGGCCTCTGGCTTATTGGCAGGAACTATCGACGCTATCGCGGGAGGTGGAGGATTAATAACGCTGCCCGCCCTAATCGTCATTATGGGGCACGGCGTTCCTGCAATCGCCACCAACAAAATGGCGGGCGTGTCAGCGGCGCTAATGGCCTTTTTGGTCTACCTTTCTAAGGGTCATTTTAACTGGCGCAAAAGCCTACTCTTTGCCTTTTGGGTCGCCTTCGGGTCGCTGGTCGGCAGCAAGATGGCCGGTTGGTTTCCCCGACCGGTCTTTGTCTGGACGCTTTGGATCACTAGTCCGCTGCTGCTTTGGATCATTCTCAGAAAAGATCTCTGGATGGAGCAACATGAGCCGGTAGAAGCGGAGAAGGTGCCTGAAAGAAAGCGGACCGGCGATTACTTCAGTTCGCCGCTAATCGTATGTGGATTGCTCTCGGGGTTTTACGATGGAATTTGGGGGCCCGGTGGAGGCACGCTGATGTTTCTCTCCCTTTTTTTAGTCGCTAAGCAGCCACTTCTGGCAGCCATAGCCACCGGACGCTTTGCCAATCTCATCTCTGCCTCCACGGCCTTAAGCAGTTACGCCAGTCAAGGAATGGTGGATTGGAAGCTCGGTGTCCCGTTAGCTTTAGGAATTGGAGTGGGAGCTTGGTTTGGGGCTCATCAGGCGTCAAAACTGGGCCATCGCATTGTCAGGCCGGTACTCGCGGTCGCCGTGCTTTTACTCTTAGGAAGGCTGGCGTGGGGCCAATTGGCCAATTAAAGACGAGTTAGAGTAACGAAGGGTATCCAGCAGAAAGGACCCAAACCGTCCCGAACGTCCAACCTACGAAGGTGCCTTGTGTTTGCATTTCTAAAGTAGTTTTTGCCGTGCCTCCGCTGCTTGCTCCCAAGCCACTAGTTTGGGTGTCCCAATAGGAGCTCGTCACAGTACCGGTATTTAAGCCACCGAAACCGCCAACGTTTGCCGCTGAGCCGGCAACCGCGCCGGTGGAATAACAATTCACAAGCGTGGCTTCGTTTTGTCCAAAGAAGCCACCCACATTAAAGGACACTCCGGCTGCTGAACTTCGGGAATAACTATCGGAGATTGTTCCGGAGTAATTGTCCCCGACGAACCCTCCCACAATTCCCCTCGTAGGATTGCTACCTACGACCGAGCCTAAGGAAAACGAATTGCCAATGGTGCCCTTATTTACACCGGCAAAGCCACCTAACGAATCAACACCCTGAAGGGCAACATCTGCCGAGCTTCCTGTGATGGTGCCGTCATTGCGGCCCACAAAACCGCCGATCCCGTAGGAGGCATTTAATTTTCCCTGTGCGTGACAGTTACTGATGCTGCCTCCCGCTTGGTTCCACCCCACAAAAAGGCCGGACTGATAACTCCCTACGACGTTGGCATTGGAGAGCTTCACATTGCGAATCGTGCCTGAGGAGTTTGCAAAGAGCATGGCCGGACTAAGATTGGAAAGCGTGTGGCTATTGCCGTCAAATACTCCCGAAAAATCCGAAATCCCCATCATGGGGGCACCGGTCAAATCAAGGTTTTTAACCACGCTAAAATGGCCACTTGCGTACCGAGGATCGGCGACGTTAGCCAACTGCGTAGCGCTGCAGATTAAGTAGGGGTTAGCCACCGACCCGTCTCCGGCTCCAAAGGGGCCAGCCAATAGGTCGCAGCCTGCTTCATAAAGATGCTGAGTGGCGCCCGTACCTGTCCCGGTTCCGGCGGAGTTCGTAGCTGGCTGAACGCTTTTTCCGCAGGCCTGCAAAAGTAAAGCTGAGGTGATTAAAATGATTCCAATTGTGCCACGCATGGTGCGCTCCCTTTTATAGTCCTAATCACAGTGTCGCAGGAGACCGTGGTTACACAGTGGGCCAGGGATGAAACGTTCCACACAAGTTTTGGGGAACCTCCACACGGGGAATGGTGATTGTGTGAAGGGCGGCATCATTGTCCGGCCGCCATGAGCGATCCCGAGTGCCTATCCAGCTCTACGCTAAACTGCTTTTTCCCAATCCATTAGCCGGAGCTTCGTTGTGATTCCCCCGGGAGCAGAAAAACCAGTGGGTTTGCCGGTGGAGGAAAAGACCCTGTGACAGGGGACCAACAAAGGGACGGGGTTTCGGCCTAGGGCCATTCCCACAGCACGCGCTGCCTTGGGACGACCTACCTTTTTGGCCAAATCTCCATAGCTAACGGTTTGGCCAACAGGAATTTTTGCCGTCTCTTTCCAGACCAACTGAAAAAAGGGCGTGGCGTGTGAACAGTCGACTTTGAGTTTGTCCCAAGTGGGCTTTCCTAGAACTCCCTCATCTTTAAAATAGACCCTGACTTGCTCGATCACTTTCACTATCGATTTAGGGATCTCCGCCGTCCGGGCGCCACCTTTGCGGCGAGCCTTTTTTTCCACAGCATCTTTATCACCTTCCGGCAATGAGAAATAGCAAACACCGGAAGCGGTCCAACCGATCGAGCACCAGCCCCAATCAGTTCTAAAAACACAAAATTGCATAACTACTTTCCAAAGATTCCCTTGAACGCTTTGTTCACTTCTTTATTTAATTGAGGCGCCACCTTGGAGACCTCTTGCTGCACCCGTTTTTGAACTTCCGCTTTGGCCTTCGCTTCCAATGCCTTGCCAACATTATTTAACGCGACTTTGGCCAATGCCTCTGGCACCGACGTGTAGTCAATATTTGGAGCAAAACAAGTACCGCTAATGCGAATGGGCAGGCGAA
>JAYVQZ010000423.1:0-4578 GCA_043776735.1 Deltaproteobacteria bacterium
GAGCAAAAAGCTGCAGAGCAACGAGCTGCCCAAGAACGAGCTGCCTTACAACAGCGAGTAGCAGAGCAGAAAGCCGCGGAACATAAGGCAACGCAGCAACGTGCCGCTCAAGAAAAGGCCACTGAGCAACAACGAATTGCCCAGCAGAAGGCGGCGGAACAACAGGCCGCTGAACAGCGCCGTGCTGCTGAAGTAAAAGCAGCCCAGGAAAAAGCGGCTGAACAACAGCGTTTAGCTCAGAAGAAAGCGGAAGAGCAAAAAGTGGCGGAGAAGCAGACTGCTGAACAACGCCGTACTGCCGAAGTAAAAGCAGCCCAGGAAAAAGCTGCTGAACAACAGCGTTTAGCTCAGAAGAAAGCGGAAGAGCAAAAAGCGACGGAGAAGCAGACTGCTGAACAGCGCCGTGCTGCCGAAGTAAAAGCAGCCCACGAAAAAGCGGCTGAACAACTGCGTTTAGCTCAGAAGAAAGCGGAAGAGCAAAAACCGGCGGAGAAGCAGACTGTTGAACAGCGCCGTGCTGTTGAAGTAAAAGCAGCCCAGGAAAAAGCGGCTGAACAACAGCGTTTCGCTCAAAAGCAAGCGGCTGAGAAGCGGTCTGCCGATTTGAAACGAGTCGAGCAACAGAAAATAGATCGTGAAAAGGCACTTGAACAACAGCGGTTGGCACATAGGGATAGAAAGTCTCGCATCGAGAAGCCAAACCACGAGGTTTTTGTTCCTTTACCCAAGGCGGTTGCGGCGCCTCTTCCTCGTGTGAATCGCGATATCGTAAAAATACAGCCCGTGAAAACTAATCCGCAGCAGCAGATCCGCCCCAAAGCGGCTCGTCCATTGGCTACAACGGTTCTTCCCTCGCTTCGCCCAGTGACTCGTGTCACTGCGGAAATAGCGCATAACGTAGGCGTTCGTCCGGGTAGAAAAGTAGGCCACTTTGAACCTAAACGTCTGGTCTCGATCGAACACCCAGATCAGCGGCCGTTCGAGAGAGAGAATCGGCGGACAGCGTACGGCAATGTATTGCGTGTTTGGAAAAATGCAGCTTTAGTCAATCGAGTGACAGCGGTTCAAAAGGCGTTTGCCGAGCGGCATGAACAGTTGTTTAAGGCAAAAGGGGAAGAATACAAGAAGTACCACAACAGCCGATACCACCGCGATTACTACAGTAAGCTCCAAGAAAAAGGCTTTTTCGGTGGGGATTACTATCCCGTCCATCCACACCACACCATCGAAACGTACTTTGCGTATCCGATGGTGTACTGGATGTTCATTCAGTCTCCCGAGCCGGAATATTACCAAAGTTACTACAACGAAAACGAAACCGCGGAGTATCCCGTAGAGCCCTTCTATTACGCCAATGATTATTATCCTACTGAGGAGCTCAATCAGATGGGGATAGATGTTAGCGGAATGCCAGCTGATCAGCAGGCAAACTATCGACAGGGCATGACGAGCACCACCACAGTACTGGAACAGCTTATTGCTAACCGCTTAGGCATTAAATTCAGTCTGTCCGATGCTCAGATCGTCGTGAACTACTACGAAAATCTTAGAAACCAGGCTCTGGTAATTGAGGGGTTCGTGGACCAGGAAAGTCTGCACCTTCCCTTCAAGGCGCTGATTGATCTAAATGATCCTACGATGACGGCAATCTTTGTTCCGTCGGGCCAAGAGCCGACGGGAGAAGAATTCGAAATACTCGGCTGGATCAATGATCGAATTAGACAGCTCGGAGGAGACCCTTACACCGGTAAAGTCTATGAGTCCGATAATGTTCCTGTCGAACCCATTGTGACCGAACCGATCCCTGAGGTGGAAGTTCTTCCAGCCTTGGAACCGAGCACTCTCGTGACGGTAGCTCCGCCGGTGCCAACAACGGTGGTTCCCACCGTCTCTAAGCAAGCCACTCAGAAACGGGCTTCGACCGAAGCCGCCCTGGCTGCCATGCCGACTTGGTTTCGGGCCCACTGGGGTGAAATGATGACCTCCGCGTTTTGGCTCAAACTTATTGGGTTATAGCAAAAACTTGTGCGAGAGAACTTATTTGAAAATACGCTGCCCCAGGGAAACTCTCGCTGGGGCAGCGTCTGTTAGACAAGAGTGTTACTAAGAGGGATCCCGTCGTTGACGTTGAGATTTTGCACTAAGGAGTTTGGCCCTCCAGCTGCCGGAGAAAAGAAAGGTTAAGAATCTCTGCCTCTTTTAAATAGGGAGAGAGAGGGAAGGGGCTGGCATTCTTACAAACGGGATCCGTTCTCCTGTGATTTCTAAGGTCGTTGATACAAGCTAGAACCGCTAGTTTTCTTTCCTGGGTTAGGCGATAAGAGTGAAACGTCCAATTATTAGCGAACGCCAAAAAGACGAATAGCCCAAAACCAATAAGTACCTTTTTTCTTAGCTTAGGCTGAGACGTTAGAAAAAAACTCCAAATGACTGCCGTCAACGGCGGGAGCATCATCACAAATTCGAAATAGCGTGAACTCCGTGAGCCTTCAATGCCTTGGAGGTGCCTTCCCTTGGCGATGACTAGAACGGTGGCCAAAATTGCTGCAGTCCAGCCCAACAGAATCCATTGCGGCGACGCTAGCTTTTTTCGATTGGCCCAAAAGGGGTAGAAGAGAAAACCGATTAGGGCAGGGCCCAGTAAAAACGAATAGGCATACAATCCTCGAAGCGAATCAAATCCATAGCCGAATACAAAGAGGCTGAAAAAATAGTGCCATACGGATAAGGAGAAAAATCCCTTTGCGCCACCTGGATCGCCCGAGAGTCCCGTAAGGTGAAAGAAAAGCCAGTACATGGCGGCGTGAGAGGCTAAAACAAAGGTAAGTTCAGCTAGGTGCTGTTTGCGAAATTCCCTCTCGTCGATGAACTGGATTACTTTCCGGAGGGAATAGATAACGCAAAGTGCCGCTGTTCCCACAACCCCGTTGGCAAAAGTGAGCACGGCAAGCAAACTAGTCAAGAATGCCAAGATTAGGCATCGCCATCTTGGTCTGTCTTGAAAAAGTAGCCAGCCCGACAGGCCGGTTAGTAGCAAAACCAAATGAAGACAGGATTGGCTGCTCATTGTGTGGTTTTCCCAGGCCAAGGGAGCCAAGGGAAAAAGCAGAAAGAAGAGAAGTTCGCGTGGTCTACTGGGGAAACTGCGCGTTACAACGATCCAAAAGAAGACCAGTATTGCAAGAAAGATCGGAAAATTTAGAATTTGAAGAAGTCGGATGTCCCAATGATTCCAAAAGTATGAAAAAGTTATCTGGAGTTTAGTGAGAACCAGTAAGTGTTCGTTGGCACGTTCAAATAACCAAGTCCAGTCATGCTGATCCCTGACGCGAATCAAACCTCTCAATAGCTCCCACTCATCCCAGTGAGGAACGTCCACCGCAAAACGGATCACGTTACCCCAATGAATCAACGCCACAATACTGAAGGCGATATACGGCCAAAAGGACAATAGACGAGGTCGGTTTGCGCGCGGAAACATCGGGGCAAACTATCAGGGGGATGAGGGGTGTCAAATCCGGCCAGTGCGAATCTCCCGCTAGTCTATTTTACCGGAGGACTTTGATTTTCCCAGTTCGGTATTCAAATAGGAAGGTCAACAATCCTAAAATCGTTTTCCACTTTGAGCGAAAAGTTGAGGACCATCGGGATTTGCCATGTCGCCTCGGCGGAAAGCGCACGGGCATCGTTTCGGTTCTCCATGCGGCTTCCTTAGCCTTTAGTTGAACATAGAGATCGAAGGCGAACCCCTCTGGGGGATTTGTCAGCGCTGTCAGCAGGGAGGCATCAAAGGCTTTGGGTTGAGCATTGATCTCTGTAAGAAAATGGCCCAAAAACAATGCGGTCGTTACCGAGAATCCCAGAGAAAAGAATCGATCCCACAACGCTCTCTCACACCGGAATCCTTTGACTATTGTTTGTTTGACGACTCCCTGCAAGGTTTCCCAGGCAACGAAGGCATCTTCAGGATCACACTGCTCATCGGCGTGGGTCCACGCCAACGTGCCGGGTCCGGCCGCCATAAGCCCTGAGTATATTCCGTGACCGTAGCCTCGGTTTTTCTCAATGGTAATTATGCGTAGAAAGGCGCCATTTGGCCCTGAGGCGAACTCATTCATTAGTTTGGCAGTCTCATCATTCGACCCGTTATTTACCAGGATGAATTGAAACTGTCCGGGATTAAGATTCCGTCGTAGTGCGCATGCAATGGTTCTAGATATCAAAGTGGGCAGACTTTTTGCCTCGTTGAAGCAAGGAATTACGAGGCTGAGTCTCTTCACTATTTTGTCTCCCAAGACTCTGGAGATTTAGTACAAACGGAATCGATAAACCCTCGCAGGGGTAAGTAAGAAGCCGATGCCGAAAGAGGATGGCCTTGAAGTTCAGGTGAAACTAGACACAGGCGAAAGAATGGTTTTAATCTAGTCACCAGTTCTCGCTGAGGAGGCTTACCATTAAAGGAGTCAAGCCATACCCATTCAGCGAGTCCCGTAAAACGTAGTGCACTTTCTACGGTTTCGTATTCCGAAATGCGAACCGCAACTTTATTAATTTTGTGCTTCACGGTGAGCAATACGG
>JAYVQZ010000424.1:0-17971 GCA_043776735.1 Deltaproteobacteria bacterium
GCCTTCGATCTTCCTCAGGATTTTTACTACGGGTTTCCTAGCCAAAAAGGGTGGGGGCTCAAGCTGGCTGCCTACAAACCAGTAGATGACGTCGCCGACCCCAGCCACGTCAGCCAAGAAATCCCCGAGAGATCCAAAAAGGAGATGGCTGGAATTATTAAACGTTTCCTTCCTCAGGTGAAACCTACCCATCAGCACGAGAAGATGTGTTTTTATACGCTGACTCCCGATGAGGACTTTATTTTAGATCTCCATCCCAAAAACCCAAACGTGATCGTAGCCACTGGGGGTTCTGGACATGCCTTCAAATTCACCCCTGTGATCGGCGAAGTGGTGGCGGATCTGGTTAAGGAAAAGAGATCGACGCTGCCGATTGATTTTCTAAGTTTTCGAAGATTCCCGCCGGGCTAAGTCCAAATACTTCACTAGATTTTTTAAATGCTCTTTTTGCGTTGCTGCGTTTGAAATACCTGCTCGCAGTACCGTTTTGCCTGTTGAGGTGAGCTGGGTTGTGGTTACCCAAGCCTTTCCGCTTTGACCAACCAAATCGGCAATCTTCTGTGAGTCGCAATTTTGGTCAGAAAAACAAACCACGGGAAACGGAGTTTCATTTTCCAACGCCCAATTCGCATCTGTTAGCAGCTTTCGTAACTCATTTCCCATAGCAATCTGGTGGCGAAGAGTTTGCCGGTACCCTTCGACTCCAGCAGAAGCTAAAGAAAGAAACAGTTTTAATCCGTTAAATCGTCGGGACCATCCTAGTGACCGGTGGTAGGGCGGAGTCACATCACTGGAGTCTTTGGGCATGTACGCGCTTGGGGTTACCCGGAACGCCCGATCCAGACATTCTGCCCGCCTGGAAAAATACATTCCGGCCGTCATAGGAACGTTCAACCACTTATGAGCATCTAAAGTGAGCGAGTCTGCTTCCCCACAAGGGGCGAAAAGGGGCGAAAACTCAGGAAGCAGACAAGCGGCGCCACCCCATGCGGCGTCCACGTGAAACCAGCAAGAGTTTGTTTTCGAAATGGCTGCCATCTCGCCCAGGGGATCGTTAATGCCGGCACTAGTGGAACCCAGAGTTCCCACGATCATAAATGGCGCATGCCCCGCCTTGCGATCTTGGGCTATTTGGCACTTTAAAAGCTCGGTATTGAGCGTGAGTTGATTCGTTACCGGAATCTCAACCACCGCCTCCAACCCCAAGCCAACCATTTTGGCAGCTTTTAGAAACGAATGATGGGTTTCCGTCGAGACGTAGAGCCTTGGCTGGGTGGCCAATCCAACGAGCCCCTTGTTTTCAAATTGCGGAAACCTTTCCGTCAAAGCACACAAAACCGCTGTGTAATTCGCCTCGGTCCCCCCACTAGTGAAGATTCCTCCCGACGTTGGTGAGCAAAACCCCAGGAGCCCAGAGAAAAATCGAAGCAGATGATCCTCCATCACAACGCCAAAGGGGCTGCTGACGGCTGAGGCCAACTGGGAGTTAAACGCACTAGCCAAAAGGTCACCGGCAATGCCCATCGAGCTAGGCTGGGGATTAAAAACTCCAAAATAGTGGGGATTAGCCAGGTGAATATCAAGTTCTGCCATCTGCCCAACAGTCCATTCCAAAAGAGCAGTGGCCTCTATCGGTTTCTGAAAATCCTTAGCGGCGATGCGCCGCTTCACTTCTGCTAACAGAGGAAGCGGAGTGACAGGGGTGTTTTCATTTTTCTTTGCTATGGTCGAGAAGATCTCGGCCGTTTTCGAGATGAGTTGGATGAACTCCTCTCCCTCGAGAAACAGAGGGTTGGGATTTGTCAGCGTATCCACCTGGCGGAGAGTGACACAATTGCCGTTTCGGCGCCAGCCGGTTGTAGGGGAGGAAGAGATGAATCACTTTCGCATTGTTTTTTCGGTTCTTTTTTTGTTGGTTCAAGTTGCTTTTGCGCTGGATCAGCAGGAAATCCAACGCCGTTACGATGATATCGAGATGAGAAGCCCTGAGACCAAAATTGGGCTAAACCTGGCGGAGCGCAAAGCCCTGCTCGAAGAGGTGGCCCACCACCCGGTCGCCTCACTGGCAAAATTGGATAAGTACGATCCGCCTCCGGGGCAGATCGGTTTTTGTTATGGACGTGCCATGGCAGCACATCTGCTAGCGCGAAAAAAAGGGGTGGCACGCGATGGCATCCTCAAGCTCTTTGTGGCCGGAGACATGACTCCCGGGCCCGGTGAGCGGTGGAGGTTTCATGTAACAACATTGGTGCGCGGTGAGGATGGAAAACACTGGTACTCCATCGATCCGGTAATTCAAACGTTGGGAAATCCGGACCCCTTACTTCCCAAAGACTGGTTGGCCGCGGCAAAAAAGGAATTTGACCCTAAGAAAACCACAAAAAATTACGTGACCACCACCGAGTCCATTATGGTGGACATGCGCGTGGTTCCCTCAACGCTAGCCTCAGAAAACAACGAGCGGATTATTGAGGTGAATTTCAATCCAGAAAGGCCTGGTTTTGAGTTAGAGCGGGAGGTCGCCGATCTAGCAGATTTCAAAGTCTACCGTTTGGATTCCGACGCTCAGGCAAAGTACTTTATTAAACGACAAGAGGCTAAAGCGGAAGACGACTTCAACTTCCTAGGAATCGCGGTCAAGATCCTACTTCCCGACAAAGTGATCGATAGGGCATATGACTACCACGGCTACTTCAGTGACTTGCTTACCTCACTGTCGGTTCCCTAAGACGAAATTCAAAGCGAGGGGCCAAACGGCCCCTCGCTCATTCTTTTACGGCAAACACATCACCACGCGCTTCCATGGCGCGAACGGTCTGGTAATCCTCTTCCAGCACCTCTTTGCTTTCATGAACCAACGTGAAGAAACCAGGTGCCGTGAAATAGTCGGTGGTCTTTTTAATTTGTGAACCCGGTTTTACCCGAAGGCGCATTTGGAAAAACGAACGCAGCCCCTTTATTTTTTCTTCTCCGGGGATGCTAAGCACTTCGCCTGCCTTATAAGACGTCAAATAAACGGTATAAGCGTGTTTTCTTAGGCGGTATGGCTCAGAGGCCTTTTGCGCAAACGCGTTGGGATCCCCATAAACATCAGCTGTTAAATCTAAAGGACCATAGCCGACGCAGGCGATATTTACCGCGGGTACCGAGAGACCATCGAGGCGGGTTCCGGTCTCCACAAGTGCCGGACCGGAGGGGCCCATCATGACCTCAGTATGGGCAGGTCCATGCTTCACATCCAAGGCATCCAATACGCCCATAACGTACTCCCGCATCTGCTTTTCCTCCACACCGTCATAGGGAAGCAGCTCATTGCGATCGTAAACGCAGTCGTGCCCGTTAATGGACCGTTTCTTGTAGCGCCAGATCTCGGTGAAGTGATGACGACCATCCAAACTCACCGTATTGAGAAAATGTTCAGTTCCCTCTAAAAACTCTTGAATCAAGGCTTCTCGGTTTTCAAGGCCCAGCATATTAGTCTTTCCGACGATTGCCCTAGCCGCTTGTTCCACTTCGCCGGCTGTTGTGCAAACGGCAACGTTGTCGGTACCAGCGCTGTTGAGGGGCTTTACGATGGCCTTGGCGAGTTTCTTTTTCTCAAACCAAGCGACCATGGCAGCAGGAGATCCGCTGGCAAACTGTTTAGCGGCCCGCAACCCTGCCGCCCGAACCGCCTCGACCATTTCAAACTTGTTCCTTCGCGCCGAACTCTTCTGAGAGCCGTTAGACTTTACGCTAAGGGCGGTGCTAATGCTGTCGGCTAGTTCCACACCCGTCTCTGTTCCTGGAACAATACCTATCGGATCGAGCGCTTTGAGTTGGGTTAACAAGGACTCCCAGTTTCCCTCGAAAGCAAAATTCTTATCAAAGTCAGCTGGCCGAAACGTCGGCAAAAGAACCGGCCAGATCTCTTTTGTGCTCTGAACGTGGGCGGTTTGAAAACCGCGCGCCCGAAATTCTGGCGCCAACAGATTGCCCGCCGAATACCCATCCACTATCACTACCCATCGTTTCGTCATGACCACAGACTCCTTACTAAAAATGAACCCTTTTCCACCGGTGAATGAGAAGAAGGCTCGATGTCAAAAGACCAAAGATTAGACCTGACCACAGTCCCACCAGACCACGCTGACAAACGAACGCTAAGAAAATCCCCACAGGAAGGCCAACCATCCAAAGGCCTAGGAAACTGGAGATCAAAGCAGCCGTGGAGTCCCCAAAACCTCGAAGGGCCCCAATCACCGTTACCTGATATCCGTCGAAGATCTGAAGCAGAGCCACAAGAATTAAAAGGGCAGCACCCGTTTGGATCACTGCCTCGTCGTGGGAAAAGGTCCGCATAAGTGAATAACGCACAAAAAAGAGTCCCAAACCAAAAATCGCCATTAGGATAGTCGTAATGAGAATTGCCCTCTGGCCAATTTGAAGCGCATGACTGCGGTCGCTCTGTCCTACGGCGTGGGCCACCAAAATACAGGCGGCCGTGCTCATCCCCATCGGGACCATATAAAAGAAACTTCCCAGATTTAGCGAGATAGTGTGCGCCGCCATTGCCGTGGCTCCCAGTTTCGCCACCAAAATACCGGCTACGGAAAAGGCCAAAGAGCGCACTAGCATTTGGGATCCGGAGGGGATGCCCAAATTCGCTATCTCTTTTATCGCTGACGAGCTCCAAGCCACCCAATGCGGGCGCACGGCTTTTCCCCATACATAAATGAGCAATCCAACGCAAAGAAGGAGTCGAGTTGCCAACGTTGCCATTCCACTCCCCGCCACTCCCTGTGAAGGGATTCCCCACCGGCCTTCCACCAAAAGAACGTTCAAAAAATAATTGGCGATGTTGGCCACAATAATCAGGGCAGTGCTAAAACCCACGTCCCGTTGCGACGAAAGGTACTGCCTGGCGGCGAAGAAAAGAAACATCGGAAAAAAACTCAGGCCGAGAGGAACTAGAAATTGTTGCGTTGCTTTGACCAACGGGGCCTCGATCCCAAACAGGGGAAGCACGGAGATCAATCCAATAGTCAAGAGCAGCGCCAGTGCGCCTAATATCACCGACAAATAGAGAGATTGGAAAAACCAAAACCAAGATTTTTCGCAGTCACCTTCTCCCAATGCCCGTGAAGAAAAATACTCAAGCGCTGTCAGAGTGCCCGTGCACAGCAGATGGATAGAATTGGCTAACGTGCTGCCCAAGCCAACGCCGCCAGTGGCGAGAGGCCCTAACCGCGCCACAAAAAAGGTGTCCACCAAAACCATGGACAACATCCCCCCCTGTATAAGCACCACCGGAAATCCCAGCGATAAAAAGGCGCGGGTTAGGGAAGGCGCGGTAGTATTTCGCACGAAAATCCCCTCCAGTCTGTTTTGGTAAGTGAATAGAGAAAGGTATCTTGAAACCTATTCTCAAACGGATCGAAGGAATGCTCCGGAACTAGCCCCACCTTCTTAAAACCAATTTTTTCTACTAGCCCCTGAGACTTGCTGTTTTTAGGATCCACGTTGCCTTCGACGCTGTGAAGGCCAAGTTCTGCAAATCCATATTCAATCACGGCAGATAGCGCCTGAGTCATCCACCCCTTTTTCCAACAGCTCTTTGCGAGTTTTGCGCCGACCTCTCCCCGACGGCGGACTTTCACAAACCGCCAGTAACCAACATCACCTAGCAGGAAAGACGGATTGTGCCTTTCAGTGATGGCCCAACGGACGATTTCCCCATTTTTAGTCTGTCTCGCCAGGAGATCCATTACCGCTTGGGTCTCCCCACGATTTTTATGTGGGTAAGTCCCCCATCCGCGCATCACTTCGGGATCGGAATACAGCGCGAAATAGGCCTCAAGATCAGCGGGTTGGAGGGGCCGCAATAGTAAATCCGCCGTGTGAATCGTTTTCGGCTGTAATGAGTCTGGCTCGTTAGCTTTAGTCATCGATTCCCCCACCCCTCTCTTGACGTTCTGCATTAGAAAACGGACTAATGAAAGAACTAAAGTCGTTGCTTTGGTACTGTTTGCGTCAGTGGGGCGTTAACGGTGTGGGATGGGGTTAACCATGTTTGTCCAAAGATTCGATACGGCCAAGCTCGAAGAGGCGTATGGCATTCAATGCCAAAAAATCTATCCAATTTCTGAGCATGAGACCGGAGTAGTCCCTCAACCGTTTGGCTCGACCTACTGTGAAATTGAGCCGCAGAAATCGACGGCTCCCCACAATCACTACGACGGTGAGACCTTTTATATTCTCGATGGAAAAGGACGGATGCAAATTGCCCAACAGTCCCGAGAAGTGAGCCAGGGGGACGTGGTTCTGATTCCTCCATTTACCATTCACACGCTTACCAACCTTTCAGAGACTGCAAAACTAAAGTTTGTTTCTGTCTATTGGGAAAACCGAGGTCGTGCGTTTGACGACACCCCTCCAAAACGAATTTTTCTCGCTTCGGCACCCCCCACGCCCAATGGCCCATTACATTTAGGTCACCTCTCCGGGCCATACGTGGTCACCGATATTCTCCGCCGGTTTTATCGGATGAATGGAACCGACGTGACCTACGTTTGCGGAAGTGACGACAACCAGAGTTATGTGCCTGCCAAGGGTTTAAAGCTAGGCCTCACCGCACAAGGAGTGATTGATAGGTTCGTTCCAGAAATTATCGCCGTGCAAGAACAGATTGGGGCGAAAGCCGATTTCTTTCTGCAACCTCAGGGAAATGCCGAGTACGTGGCTTTTGTTCAGTCCTTTGTTGAGAGACTGGTGTCCAACGGCCACCTTCAACCTCGCGAAGCCGAAGTGCTCTATTGCAACCATTGCCAGGCCTACCTTCATGAAGCCTTTGTAAAAGGCGGTTGCCCTACCTGTGCGAAGGGAACCAGCGGAAACGGTTGTGAAGCCTGCGGCATCACCAATGACTGTATCGATCTTACCGATCCCAAGTGCACTCAATGCGATACCATCCCGGTGCGAAGAACAATGAAGAAGCTCTACTTCCCGTTGGCACCGTGGAAGGAAAAGTTAAAAACTTATTTTGATAAAAGCTCCATTCCTGGACCCTTTCAGGCCTTTGCCTATTCGCTTCTAGAAACTGGCCTAAGAGAGATCTCAGGCACCCACCCCTCTCCTTGGGGAATCCCTTTACCGACCTCCTTACTCGGTGAGGGCCTTCAAGGCCAAGTTGTCTACGAATGGCTTGAGATGGCCGCAGGCTATGTCTACATGGCAGAAAAGCTAAGTGGCGGAAAAGGGTATGCCCATTTCCTAGCTAGTCCCGAATCACGCTTTCAGCAGGCTTTTGGCTTTGATAATAGTTACTTCTATTTGGTTTTTGTCCCCGCGCTCTTGATGGCGTACGACGAAAAAATTGAACCACCCTCGGCCTTTGTGATCAATTTCTTTTACAATCTAGATGAGAAGAAGTTTTCCACCAGCCGTAATCACGCCGTTTGGGGAAAAGATTTTCTGCAGAAAGTGTCTCCTGATGTAGCCCGATATTACTTGGCTGCCACCCGGCCAGAAGAGAGCGAATCGAATTTTTCTCTTCGTGACTGCCGCACACGCGTCGCGAATGTACTTGAAGAGCGCTGGAATGGACTGGCCTGGTCGTTAGACAAACTCAGCGCCTCCCATCAAGACACTATGCCACTCGCCAGTAGAAGCCTAACGGCCAGCCAACTTGCCTTTTTACGTCGTGTCGAGGACTCCGTTTCTCAGGCCACTTACCACCATCGGGCGGAGAGCTTTTCGATGAATCGATTGGCGAAAGTCCTCGACAGTCTAGTGGACGATCTCTTGTTCAAAACTCAATCGGCTTTGGCGATCGAAAAGACCACGGCGCTAAAGAGCACATTTGCCACTGAGTCCGCATTAATTTTTACGGCGGCAAAATACCTGGGACTAATCGCCACACCTATGATGCCCGAGACCGGAACTGCGCTTTATAAGAAATGGAGCGGGGAAGCTCCTCATCGTTGGGCCGTTCACGTTGAAATGATTCCTCCGGGAACAAAGTTTAACCCCCATTGCCTGGAGTCGGATCGCTTTCAAAAATCGATCTCGGGTTTGGATGAACTTATGGAAACCTCAACTTTTTAAAAGGATTTCATGAGCAAGAACTACGACGTCATTGTGATTGGGGGAGGAGCTGTCGGCTCCTCGTCACTGCACGCTCTGGCACAGCGAGGAATCCGAAATACCCTGCTCATTGAAGGCAAAAAAAACCTAGGCCGAGGATCGACTGGCTCCTGGGGCTCGTTAATTCGTGTTTACCACCGCAACCCGCGCACCACTGATCTAGCCATCGATAGTGTTCCTTACTATCTCAACTTCAAAGAGCACACGGGGCGCGACGCGGGGTACGTACAGACCGGTTCTCTCTATTTTTTAAAGCGCGACTGCCTGGAATTGATGCGTAAGCAGTTGGTCGGCTACAATCGTGGTCCTTTAAAACTTGAAATCCTCGACGCAGCAGAAGGCAAAAAGCGGTATCCGACCTTCCACTGGTGGGAAGATGACATCGCCATCTTTGAGCCTCACGCCGGCTACGCCTGTCCCTGGCAGACAACCGACGGTTGGGTAGACTCCGCTCGGGACGTTGGTGCGGAGCTTGAGGTGGACAACCCTGTGGTCGATTTCCTAACCCATCAAAAC
This sequence comes from Deltaproteobacteria bacterium, assembly GCA_043776735.1. Classification (GTDB taxonomy): domain Bacteria; phylum Bdellovibrionota; class FAC87; order UBA2466; family UBA2466; genus JBGSST01. The sequence goes on from JAYVQZ010000424.1 coordinate 8,641, forward strand.
CGAGTCACCGGTGTGCTCACACAGCGAGGGGATAAATTTATGGCGGACAAAATTATTGTCGCTACCGGGGCGTGGTCACCTGAACTCTGCCGCAAATTGGGACTTGAGCTTCCCATTGTCTCTCGTGTGATTCAGGTGAACCATTTTCACCGACAGACGCGCGCCTCTTATGAGCCGTTTTTCATCGATTTAGCGTCCCATACCTTTGGACGGCCAGCCCCCGATGGGTCCTTTGTTGGCGGGCTGTTAAAAGAAGAAACGGAGCCAGCCGGGGCATTGGTGCAGTCGATTAGCCTGCAGGAAGCCCATGAAGCCAAGCGGAGCCTTTCTAGTCGGCTCAATTGGATTAAGAGCGCTACGATCTTAGGTGGTATCCGCGCCGTTGAGTCCTACACAGGAGATCTTAACGGGCATCTTGCATACTCTGATGCCTATGAGAACTTGTTACTTGCCGTAGGTTGGAGTTGCACGGGCTTCACGCTGGCCCCAGTGATTGGAAAGAAAATTGCCGAATCGATTGAACTAACACGTCCAATGGGACGAAATATTTGGGACCCATGTTTAGAAAAAAGCTCTGTGTTGTAGGAGCCGGTCCCAAAGGACTTGCTATCGCGGCCAAGGCCTCTGCTTTGCGTCGTCTTGGTTTCAAAACGCCGCAAATTTGCCTCATCGATCGGCGCGGGGTGGCCTCCCATTGGGTAGCGGATTCCGGACTCACGAACGGCTTGCTCACTCTAGGAACCTCCCCGGACAAAGACATTGGCTTTCCTTACACGTCATTTTGCTGGGGAACCGATCATAACCCGTCGGTAAACCGCCTCATGCAAGAGTTTTCCTGGAACTCTTTTTTGATCGATGGAAGTCGGTATTCAGATTGGGTGGATCGGGGTAAACCAGCCCCCAATCACCAACGATGGGCGGAGTACCTAGGATGGATTTGGGAAAAAGTTAAGAACGAAACGGATCTAGTGATCGGACGACTTGAAGCGGCCAGCATCAACGGAGACCGGTGGGAGATGACCGTACGCCAAAAAGAAGGCGAACCAAGCACCGTCACAGCACACGGCTTAGTGTTGACGGGACCGGGACGGCCACGCATGCCCGAGGGATTACCCAACGATGATCGCATTCTTTCCACCGATCGCTTTTGGCGAAACTGGCAGGAGTACGTGGGACAGAAAGGCGCACGTTTTGCCGTTGTAGGAACAGGGGAAACTGCCGCAGCGATTGCGGTAACCTTAGGGGCCTCGCGGGGCACCCAAGCCGTAGATATTATCAGCCCGCTTGCCATGAATTATTCTCGGGGCGAGAGTTATGTGGAAAACCACGTCTATACCGATCCCTTTCAAGCTAACTGGTTTCAACTAACTCTAGAAAATCGACGCGATTTTATTTCACGAACGGATCGCGGAGTGTTTTCCGTAGTCACCAAGCGCCAACTCGATGAAATGGAATGCCTAGAGATTATTCCAGGGAGACTCACTCACGTGGAAGTCGATTCACTCAACCAGCTCATGGCAACGATTCAGTACGCCAAAGTTAGCGAAAAACGAGAGTACCACTACATTGTATTCGCAACCGGATTTGAACCCTGGAAATGGTTTGAGGAGATTTTATCACCTGAGGCCAAACTGAAAATAGGCGAACAACTTGGGCTTGCCTCGCTGCAAGAGAGTGAGCTTGAGCTCTGCATTGAGGAGTCACTAAGTTTGGGGCACGTGCGCCCCTCCCTCCATTTACCGATGCTCGCCGCCGTGAAGCAGGGTCCTGGGTATCCAAACCTGAGTTGCCTGGGCCGCCTGTCCGATCAGATCCTCTCCGCCTACGTTCCCTTAGAGGGTTGATCGCACTTTTTTGCAGTGCGCCGTACAGTATTATCAGTATTATCCTTCTGAACTTTCAGGGCAAATATACCGATACGACAATGGAATGTCTGCGTTCACCCACAAAAAAGCGACCCTTGATTTTCTAAGGGAAATTCCTCTTTTCCCTCGTTTCGAAAACGTTTCTGATTTTTCTAGTTACGCGGATGTGCCCAAAGAATGGGTCCTTTTTGTCAGCGATATTCGAGGGTCCACAAAAGCAACGGAAGAGGGCCGTTATAAAGACGTCAATGTGGTTGGCGCTTCGGTGATAATGGCCGTAATCAACGCGCTGAAACCCCAGGAAGTTTTCTATATTTTTGGCGGCGATGGAGCGACCTTCCTAACTCCAGCCGAGAACGTTGGTGCGGTTGAAGAAGCCCTCATTGGCAGTAAAGATTTGGCCCAAAAGGGTTTTGGATTTGAACTTCGCATTGGAAAAGTTCCCGTAAAGCACCTCTATACGGCTGGTTATGAGGTGAAAGTCGCCAAATACCGAGTCTCTTCGCACCTGGTGCAGACCGCCCTTGGTGGGGACGGCATTTCGCAAGCGGAAGCCTGGGTAAAAAACCCGCCTCCAGGGGAAAATTACGAGATCCCTGCGGGGCAAAGCACAAAGCCCGCCGACACCACGGGTCTTGAATGCCGATGGAACCCCGTCGATAGCCGAAGAGGAATGATCACCTCAGTCTTAGTTCAAAGTCTCAATCTAAAACCTGAGCGCGCGGCCGCTGATTATCGGGAAGTCCTTGAACTAGTCGATGGCATGTTTTCGAAAGAGGAGAGTTCCCGCCCCGTAATCGAGGCAAAGCTTTCCCTATCAGTGGACCCTGCTGCCTACTCTGCTGAAACTAAAGCTAGAAGAGGAACCCAGCCTCGGTGGACTCGATGGATCTACCAAGCCAAGGCGTATTTGCTCACGCTATTTGCTAAATTTTTTCTCCGAACTTTTTTTCGCGCGGCTACGGAGAAATATAAGAAAGAGGTTGTGGCAAATTCTGACTACCGAAAATTCGATGGAATGCTGCGCATGGTTTTGGACTTGAGCTCTTCCCAATGGAAAGAGCTAGAATTGCTGCTAGAAAAGAAACTTCTAAACGATGATATCGTCTACGGAGCTCACCTTTCAAAGACCGCACTAGTGACTTGCCTGGTTTTTAACCGCTCTGACGGAAATCACCTGCACTTTGTAGATGGCGACAACGGCGGTTACTCTGCCGCTGCAAAATCGCTCAAGACAAAACTGAGCCAACGCAACGAAAGAACCTGTTCGTTTAAACCCAAAAAAGCGGCTCAATAAATACGATTAGAGTAGAACGGTATATCCTACTTGAAAAAACATATGAAGCCGCGGACGAGCGGCTTTACGTTGCAACGTGCTGCCTGCCAGCGCGTAACCTAGCCCCGCTTGCAGGGAAAATCCTTTCAGGTTGATGTTATAGGTGGGACCCATCCCAAAGGACGACTCATTGCTTCCGCCCGTATCGTAATACGAAGTCGATAAAGCGAGGAACTGCTTCAAGGCACCTTCTCGATCGAAGACCCAGCCTAAATCGAGTTGGGCTCCTCCGATTGCGTGCACCCAGCTTCCCATTTCCGGAAGATACATTCCCGAAACGCGCACGCAAAAAGGGAAGCGACTTACGATCGGCCAAATCCCGAGATTGACGTTAAGGCCCGCAGGTAATCCCAAGGTTCCCCCAACCTCAAAATAGGTCTTGGAGTCCTCTTGCTTGGGCAATACCTCTGCCGCAAAACAATTCAAACCAAAGTGAAAGGGGAGAACAAATAATCCCCCGATAAAAAGCACACGTCTTGCAAAACGATTCCTTCAAAATCTCCAAAAGAAAAAAGGGAGATTGTCCGACTTCCGCAGGTGGTAAAGGCTTAGTTTAAAGCCCGACGTTTTGGACACCTCAACCTATTTGGCTGAAACACTTATTCAAAAAAAACATGGCGATCGTAGTAACCCTGCTGCTTGGCAATTTTGCCATTCTCAAGCTCGATGATGTCGATGCCGCGGAAGTTTTTGATAACCTTTCCATTTTCGACAGGAATTGACCCTGTGTATTGAAGTACAAAACCTTTTCGGGTGGGATAGAGGGAAACAATTTCAAATTTCCACGCAGGGTACTTTTTTAGAAGCGTCCGCAAAAAATCACTCACTGCAGGTTTACCTTTAAGCCCCTCAGGAACGTTGGGATCTTCGTACACCGCATTTTCAGAATAGAAGGTCATCAGCTTATTCAACGAAGACTCACCACCTACCAAATTGGGCAGCCACTTGTCACAAAAGGCTCGTGCCTCGGCCTCAGTAACCGCAACGTTCGTTTCTTTTGCGGGGAGGGTCGCGGGAATAAAAAATAGAGACACCAGGAACAGATGCTTGATCATTTTTTCTCCTTCAGATTTACGTACCTAATAATGGCTTCTCTCTCTTTTTGGGAGAGAAATCTAGTGGGTGGCATTCGATGAGCCACGTCATTACTCTTTATTTTCTCTAGGATATTGGCCACTAAAGACGGATTGGAGCTCACCGCCGGTTGATCTTCAAGGACAATCCTCGGCGCACGCTCTGCGAAGAAATTCTTTTCGCCATGACAGCTCAGACCCATGGAAACAGGGCTAATTTCAACCCCGGGACGAATTTTAACGTCTTTAGGATCCCAAGCGGCGAGAATTGAGCGTTGGTTCCATAGGCGATAGCCCGAGGAAAAAGGTTAGATCCCTGCTGTGAACTCAGGCTGTGGCGCAGGAACGTGGTGCCGGTGACATGCTTAGGGTGGTCTTTGCCCACCCATTCTAAGAAGGACTCAACGCTGGTGAAAGCGGGTTTTGGCAAATTGAGGGCTGCCTCAACGAGCGGAATGGACAGGGTGCTGTCCTCCGGGGCCATTCGAATGCGGTAGTAATCTTCTGAAAAAGCGGTCGCCGCCACTAAAAGTAGTGAGCCAACGACAAAAAACCGCAACGATGATCTACTCTTCCCACCCCAAACCATGATACGACGCACGGTACCATATCCCAAATGGGTTACCTAGACGGGAAAGTGCTACCGGGCAGAGTAGTTTGCTGGACGATGAGCGCAAGATAGGTTTAGGTATTTCTTCGTTTTCTTTCGGGGCGTAGCGCAGTTGGCTAGCGCATCTGCTTTGGGAGCAGAGGGTCGTGAGTTCGAGTCTCGCCGCCCCGACCATCTCAACCCACTGTTGTCACATGGGCTTTTTATTTACAGGCGCGGTCGAAGCGTTTGAAAGGTAACCGAGTACCCAGGCGGCTTCTCTAGAGGCGCGAAACTTTCAGGGCGGCCCTCCTTGGCGCGGGTCGCCTAGCTTTTCAACCCTCGCAAAATAGAGTCGGCCAATTTATTGGCGAGTGCCTTGGTCGCCGCGTCAAAAGTGCCTGAGGTTATTTGCAACTGTTTATCAAGTGAAAGCATGGCAAGGCCGTGTACCGCCGACCAGAGCATGGTGGCCAATTCCACCGGGTCCCCCTTCAGTAACTTTCCGGCGGCTTGGCTGGCCGCGGTTTCCTTCACCACCCGTTCAAACGTGCCGCGCGCTGCCTGAGCTACCTCTTCGTGTAGCGTGTCCGCTTTCTCCAAGGGACGAAACATGACCCGGAAGTGGGCTGGATGGGTTACCGCAAACTTGATGTAGCCCACCCCGAGTTGTTTAAGCCTTTCCATCGGCAGACGGTGCGCTTTCAAAATTTGCTCCTGGGACTCAGCTAACTCCGCAAACCCCTCGATCGCCAGGGCCGCCAATAGAGCGTCCTTATCCTTAAAGTGGCGGTAGGCGGCCGAATGGCTCACCTGAAGCCGTTTAGCCAAATCCCGCATGGTGAAGTGGGGCCCCTTTAAGGTGATCAACAACTCCAGCGCCTTGGCTAAGAGGTCAGCACGGAGAGAGCCGTGATGGTAGGTGGTGCGCTTTTTACTGATCATACCGAGGCCTAGCATGCCCTTTTTCTTAAATGTTGACAACGGTCACTTGTTATGTGAACAATGGTCACATACGACTAGGAGTCGGACTAAATATGATCACTGAAGTAAAACTTCCCCAAGATTCCCTAATTTCACAGGCGCTTCCGCGCGTGGATTATAGCGACGCCTTTCGTAGGTTAGTGCCGCCTGGCGGGTGGCTTAATGCCGAGGCGGCCGCGCGCGATCTCTTTAGCGCCGTGCCTAAATGGGTAAGTGGCCTTATGGCCATGCGGGATGGGGTGGTGAAAGCATTTGGCCTGAAGACGAACCCACCCCTGAGCCTGGCGGCGCGGCGAACCGTCTCATTAGAACCGGGGAGTTCAATCGGGCTGTTTCGCGTTTACGAGAACACGGCCACGGAAATAGTCATGGGCCAGGACGATCGGCATCTGAATTTTAGGGTGTCGTTGATGGTGGACGAGCAATCGGTCACCCTATCGACGGTTGTGATGTTCCATAACGTCTACGGCCGGGCGTACTTTCTGCCGGTGAAGTTTTTTCATAAGCGGGTCGTGCCTGCGATACTTATTGGGATTGGCGAGCAAGTGATTCATTCAGTCGCCAGCACGACTCCCTAATTCGTCATTGCGAACTGAAGGTGAAGCAATTCGTTGGCAGCGAGCTCTGCGCTGGATTAGTGTTCGACTCCCCCGAATTGGATGAGATAGCCGTAGTCACTCGCTAATGCAGTATAGACGCAAGGTAGCGGCACACTGCGAGGTGGTAGAGAACAGCCAGTTGCCGTCGCGTGCGGCGGTTAACCCGTAGGCTCCTACGGCAGTAGGATTTGCACTCGACCAACTGTTACAGTCCATCGACGCGCCCTGACTGAGGCCGCCTGATTTTGACCCTGTCCAAGCATACGCATTGTTACTACCAGCGTCCGCGCCATTTTCGTCATAACGTGGAATGACCAAAAGGAGTGGGTTCCAAAGATCCGTGCCAGCATTCGCTACAATTTCACCCTTAGTGTTCACAATTTTGGCGCCGGAGTTTAGCGTAATCCGACCCTTCGCACTCAGGGAAGTCGATGATAAAATCGCCCGCCATTTTCCGCTTAGGGCTCTCGTCTTAGAACCGGCTGCGGCCCGTGTTGAACAAAGTGCATCGCCTCCACTTAACCCGCCTAAGCTTCCACTCTGTAAAGTAGACGTCACAAAAATCGTATGGGCGGATACTTGAGGTGGATCTCCCTGAAGTCGCATTAATGCAAAGCCAGGTCGATACCCATAATTTGTAAAGGGTTGCCATAGATCGGAGCCAGTCACGACAATCTTTCCGTCGCTTTGAATCGCTCCCCCCAGACCAGAAGTATAAGTCCCGACTTGGGTAGTTACGACGCCGGCGTTTCCAAACGAACTGTCAAGGGCTCCCGCTGGAGTAAAACGAACCACCGCGAAAGCGCTGTTGTTTTGGTGGGGAACGATCGTGCCTATCAACACGATTTTTCCATTGGATTGCACTAAAACACTCGAAACGTTCGGGTAGTAATTGCTGTGGGCACCGATCTGATTACCTGAATTTCCGAAACCATTATCTAAGGATCCATCGGCGTTGTATCGCGATACCATCAAGGGGAATCCGTAGCTTTCAAAATATCCCCCAGTTACAATCTTTCCATCCGATTGGATGGCAAGAGCACTTGCAGTTGAATAGGAGGAATTTGTGGCGATGCCTTTATCGCCAAAAGACATGTCGAGCTCGCCTTTGCCGCCAAATCGAGCCACGAAAGATTTCCCGCTACCGGACGAAATGTATCCTGAAAAGACGATTTTTCCATCTGATTGAACTCTCACCCTTTTACCGAAGCAATCTACTGATCCAAATGATCCAAGAATTATTCCACCCGTCCCAAAAGAAGGGTCGAGCTTGCCCATACTGTCATAACGGACGGCGGCTAGGGAATGGGCTCCAGAAACACTCGCAGCGGCACGACCGACGGCAACGATTTTTCCATCTGCCTGGACTGCAATATCGGCAATCGACGAGATTTGCGCATTGCCGCCTACAACGGGCATAGGGGTCACCACCATTCCACCAATCCCGAAACTAGTATCCAAAGAGCCCATCGAATTAAAGCGGACTAATGCAAAATGTTCACCGTTGGAAATTGCCCCTCCCGCGGTCCAAGTCGTGCTACCGGCCACCAAAATTTTCCCATTTTGATCGAGGGCGACCGCAAGAACTTTCGGGCCAGTCCCCATGGACGCTATACTTAGTCCCTTCACTCCAAAAGAAGAGTCGAGGTTCCCATTAACCAAATACTTGGCCACAACCACGCAAAATCCGGTGCTGCAATTATAAGAAGTGGATCCCGCTACGACTATTTTTCCGTCTGCCTGAATTACGGGAATGCCGCCCTCGGCTTCAGGAATTTCGGATAGCTGGGTGCCTGAATTTCCAAAGGTAGGATCAAGAGCGCCAGGCTGAAAAGCGAAGGCGAGGCTACCGCTCAGCAAAAATGTGGAAAGAAGACAAATGCCAAAGTAGGTGGCGGTGTTTCGTTTTTTCATGGTTAAGACCCCTGCTAATTGAATGAAATTTTAACATTTTTTGAAAGGCCATATCTCGTGCTCAATTAAGGTTTTTTACGAGCGTTTTGCAGAATTTGAAATCTGATTGGATTTACAGGGCTTTTTCGGAGCTCGCAGAAACGCTATTGGAGCTCGTGCATGCCCGGTAGTGTCAGTCGCCCGCATATTGGCGAAGGTAGCGGTCATACGCAAAAAGGTATTTAGGACCGATCCAAATTCCCGCTTTTGGCCCTCGCTCACCCCCATTGCGATCCCCTTGTTACAGTGATACGGAGTCCGATTATCGGGAAGGGTTTGGGGACACTGGCTTGGCGAGGCGGGTATCCTTATGCTGAAATTCCCCAAATTCCAGACCCAAGATTCGGTGGGACCCCCCCCGCACTTTTCCTCTCAAAGGGTAACGAATGTCTGCAGCCTACTAGTTTTTTTAGTGGGTGGTGTTTCACTGGCGGGATGGATCTTCGACGTTGCGGCCCTGAAATCGATTCTGCCTGGCCTAATAGAAATTAAGGCCAATACCGCCTTGGGCCTCATGGCCGCTGGCGCTTCTCTTTGGTGTTTGAGCAACGACGCTGAGGTGGGGAAACTTCGATTCCTGATAGGGAGACTGTGCGCCTATCTCATCCTTCTCCTTGGACTCACAACTCTCCTAGAACACCTGACGAGTTGGAATCTAGGGATAGACACGCTGCTATTTTATGAAGCCCCCGGCGCACTCGGCACGACATCCCCTGGCCGTATGGCGATCGCAAGCGCATTAAACTTTGCCTTTAAGGGCCTAGCCCTGTTGTTGCTGGATTGGGAACCTAGAAAAGGATTTCGTCCCTCACAGTATCTTTCCGCGCTTACCGCCCTAGCGCCGTATCAGATCCTTCTGGCCTCTTCCTATGGCGTTGATGCCATTCTTTCGGTAGGCCACTACCCCTATGTGACGCAGATGGCCCTGCACA
>JAYVQZ010000425.1:0-4572 GCA_043776735.1 Deltaproteobacteria bacterium
CTTAGGAAATTTTGTGCCGTTAAATTTTCTTTTAGATTTAAATTTATTATTTCAAAAAATCCGGAAACGTGTTGGTTGCTTCTCTCTTTGTTAGTTCGCGACTAACTTATCGAAGGCACGGGCTTTCGGAGCGTTGGCCCTGGCAGAAAGACAAGAAGGCAAATCGGTTAGATAAAAATCAACTAGGAAGCACCAACACTGACCTTGCACTTGGTAGAGAAAATCACCAGTGTGGATAAGATGCCGGACCCATGGAGCCGCGCGAGAGCACCAGCAGGTCGGAGCGAGAGCCCCCCAGTCGGAGCCAGAGCACAGATTGGTCGCTTCTCGGCCTGTGTACTCACCCGAAAGGCAGCCCATGACGTGGCGCTGGACGGCTAACCAGTTCAAATCCTCAGCTGACGGAATCCTCTGGCTGCGTGGCTACGGGAGGGAACAGGCCCACCCTAATGATCCGGCGTGTGTTTATAAAAAGAGGCTCGCCGGGCGGCCGTTCCTATGCTACCGTTTTGGCCAAATTGAGGAGTGAATAAGATGTCTTATATAGTCACCCAGCATTGCGTGGATTGTAAATATACCGACTGCGTAACGGTATGTCCGGTGGACGCGTTTCACGAAGCGGACCGCATCCTTTATATCAACCCTGACACCTGCGTGAACTGCGACGCCTGCGTTCCCGCCTGCCCAGTAGAGGCCATATATTCGGAAGAAAACCTTCCGGCTAAATACCAGAGCTATGTCGCTCTTAATACGGAAGGCTGCAAAACAACCCCCGTCATCAATCAGAAGAAAGATGCCCTGCCTACGGCAAAGCCATTGGATGAACTCAAAGCCCTTGATGCTACGGGCTTTGTTCCGGCCAATTTCCCCTAACTTAATTGGGTCTTTCGGCCCCCTCCCGTTTGGGGTCCGGAAGTCACTTTTTCTTAGAATACGGCCCCGAGACTCCGAGAATTGTCTCCCTAATTCCAATCTTTTTACGGCGTTTACGGGCAAGCTTCACTGTATAGAAGTTGAGTAGTATTCCTATTGTAGGGATGTCCCCGTATTCTGTTCGTCTGAAACGCCAAAATGGACCCCTAAAGTATCGAATAAACACGAGTTGCGATCCTCTGTTCCCGCACTTGGCCGACCTTATGCATTTCTCATCAAATAAGCAGTAGAAGGCAGATAGTAGTTTGAGGTCGACGCGATTCGATCTCGTTCACTTGGCGTTGATGTTGCGGAGGTTCGTATGTCCCTTTCCAGTACTCGTTCTTGGTTTCAGTTAGGCATTTGGGGGCTTGCCCTCGTGTTCGTCCTTTCCCTTTTTGAAACAACTGACGCTTTCGCGGCTCGTCGCCGTGGGCGAGGAGTCCGCCGTGGAGGTGCCGCCAGAGTTAGAGCCGGTGGAAGACGCCGTGGACGTGGCCGCCCTCAGCAAGCGCGCCGAGGAGTTCGCCGCGGAGGAAACCGTGGTGTAGCCGCATTGCCAGCCAATGGCGCTGGCGTGAACAACAACAACCTCAATCAGAATTTAGACGCCGGTCCAGCCAGCGTAAATCCTGCGGCTTTGGGTCAGCAGGGAATCCAAGGATTGCAGCCAGTCAATGGCTTCAACAACCTTGGCCGCGATTCCCGGGGTAACTTTTTTGAATTAAATCCTGGCAGCGTCGTCAACGGGGCCTTCGTCGTAAATACCGATGATGCCGTAAGACAGGCATTGCTTGGAACGAACGGAAACATTATCGCCGGCTCTCAAGGGCAGATGCTTCCAGGCACTCAGGCGCAAGTACGCGCCTTTAACAATGGCGAGATTCCGGTAAGCGGCTTTCCCGCATCGGCATCAAACTCAGGTGGCGGGTCTTCTCAGGTGATTAGCCTGCGACGTTAATAGTTAAAAAACAGTTTATCAGCCCGTGATCGAAAACGATCACGGGCTTAGTGAGTCTATATGGGGTTGAACATAAAAACTAATATCTGGAGGCTAGCTCTCCTAGTCATTCTCTCCGGACTTTGTTTGCCTAAGATGGCCAACGCGGAAAGTCGACGTGGTTTATCCAACGGGAGCATCAGCCTTAGCCAGTTACAAGAACTTCCAGGAACCTTCTCTCGACTGAGAAAGGTGGGTAACAGTTTGGTGGAGTTCACGACCGATGCGTTCGGAAATCCTCAGGTCAGATCATTATTTATCAATAATGCCGGCCAGCTGCTTGGAGCAACAACTCAAGACACCATCCGTCAGGTAAAAGAGTTCTACCTGGCCAATTTCGATCTTTTTAAAGGAGCTGCCTCCAATGTAGTCAGCAATTTTCTTCGTGCTAGCGGTGCCGCTCAAGCTTCCCGAGGATTCGTGGTGGATCTTGGCTCTTCAGTCATTCCTAAGGAAGATCTGGGCAAAGGCAACGTTCAAACGGTGAAGTACGCTCAAGGCAAAGAGGATAAAGTAAAACTCGCTGCACTAAATTTCCTTATTAATACCGTTAGTCAGTCTCAGAAACTTTTTACAGTCTCTCCCAACCTAGTTCAGCTAGGACGCGTGGGCGTAAACCTTTCTCAGTTCATGCGGCCTGAAGCCATTGCCCTTTTAACCAATAACAATCCCTACGCCTGTAGTGGAACGGGAAGTGAGCCCTTCCGCCTTGATTTTATGATTTCTAGAGCCATGGATCCCGACGTCTATTACCAACTTACCGGCTCCCCGAAAAAGTTTGATCAGTTGCTACGTCAGTTTGGCGTCAATGAGAACCGACGAGACAATGGCGCCTCTCACATCGTGATCGCTGGACCTCCTGGTGAAGAGGAATCGGTTGTGGGTCGTCATCCCCAGCGAATGCTTGGGTTCCGTGCTGAAGGCAATGTTGTGGGTGGAGATGCCTTTGTCTCCTATGACAATCGCTATAACTTACCCCCAGGCGTGCAATCGGAATCTGCCGACACTTTTAGAAATGGAATTGACACCTCGTTTGAAGCCAGCGAATCCATTTTTACCAAACCCAATGGTTTTCTGTCCTTTTATTTGGCCAATAATCCGGGAAAGGACCGCCAGCGGAGCGCGCCAGTAGAGTTTGCCCAAAATACCCAGGGCGGCGCTTTGACTCGTAGAGAAGGGCACAGCAGTGACGTATCTGCTCCGATAGGTTGCCTGGTTTGCCACGCCAACGGAATGCTAGGTGGCGGAATATCTTTGAAGACGGGTAAACTTTACACGGAAAACCGGGGTCGTATCCAAGCTACACAGAATTTCTTCACCACGAATGCCATTTACAATGCTCGTGCAAAAAGGACCGGAACGATATTTAGAAATGCCATGGTGGCTTCCGGATCTTTCATTCCTGATCCTAATTCCCCGGTAGCCAAAGCCTTTCCCGGCGAAACTCCGGCAGCCTCGCTACTGCCCGACTTTGTGGGTGAGTACAATGCGCCTTTGTCGGTTGAAACCGCGGCTAAAGAATTGGGAGTTTCATCGGGTTCCTTGGCAGGTCTGCTTCGTACCAACGCTCAGGGTAAAGTTTCCCGCAAACAATTCGAATCCTCTTTCTGTGCATTGAAACAACAGCTAGGCGGAGGCGGCGCCTTGGCCAGCCAATTTCAAAGACCCATTCAAGGAACAGGATCCAGTCTTGGCGTGCGAGCCAGTAGCGTGAATCATCTATAACCCCAGGGCTATATACCGTGGGCAAATTCCGTCCTTACTCTAAGATCGTCTTCAGTCGTGAAACTGTTTTCCTATCGATTTTCTTTTTGAGCACCGTCTGGCCCTCCGCCGCTTTTTGCGAGCGTACCCAGGAGTCCCGCCGTGTTGTCTCGGCAGTTAGAGAAAAGGAGTTCGATGGGGTCTTCATTCAGCAAGAGCAGGAGGGAAATCTTCTATCCCCCGATCCTCGTGATTCTAACGGGAACGTATTTCGCTATTACCGGCCGGCCGAGTTGCCACCCGACCTTGTCGGCCAAGTGATAAATTCGCTGCCAGGTCATGAGCGTCTACTTCACTGGGTTCGCACGCGCCTTTTCGGGGATCCGTGGGACGGTTTCCTTTTGTCCCAGAAACTAAAATTTTTAGTGGCACTTGAAGCCAGAGTGACCGCCGAAAAGGGGCGAAAGGCTGCGTGGGAGGGGAAAAAGGCACTGCTTCTTGTGAAACGCCGTGACGCGCCTAAGTATGTGGCTCCGCATCCGATAATGGAAACCCCTCCGTACGTTCGGGCCAATCGTGCTGATTCGGCCTACCTTCTTCCCGAGATCACAACGGGTGAGGATACTCCTGCAAAAACTGTGGCTCAAGCCATCGCCAGAACGCGCCAGATTATCGCTGACACCGGCCACTCCGGAATCCATTATCATGTCTTCGTGCGGCTCCCTCCGGGTCGGCTTAAACAGAGTTTGCCCAGTCTTAAGTCAGCCATGCAGCACTTTAATAATGAGCTTTTTTTTGAATCGCTGAGCCGCAGTACCGAGAATCTAGCGCTGCCCGCATTGCGGCCGTGGACTGCCGGCCACTCCCAAGCCATGGCCAAAATTGTAGAGCAGGGAGATGCCGGACCACACTCCTCCGACGGAATGGATCCCAATAGCGTTAAACATACTTTTCTC
>JAYVQZ010000426.1:0-4567 GCA_043776735.1 Deltaproteobacteria bacterium
GTCTCTTTCTCTCGTTCCAGGGCATTGCTCAAACGCTCTGTTTCCCATTTTTGCTCCAATTCATGGATCGTCTGCTCTTTGATGAGCTTCTTTTGTCGATAAAGCTCCAGGAATACCTGCACCTTGGATTTCAGAATTTCAGGCGCAATTGGTTTATGAATGTAATCTACAGCACCCAGAGCGTACCCTTTAAATAGCTGCATTTGATCGAGCGGGTAGGCAGTTACGAAAACGATGGGAATTCGCTTTGTATCTTCACATTCCCGAATACGTTTCGCGGTCTCAAACCCATCCATATTAGGCATCATTACATCTAGCAGAATAACGGCGAATTCGCGTTCCCGAAGGTGACGTAGCGCTTCCTCTCCTGAGGAGGCCATGAACAGATCCACCCCGCCCCCCGACAAAAGCGCGTCAAGTGCGGTCAAATTCGCTGGGATATCGTCTACACATAGAATGTTTACTCCGTCACCGCTCATCTCAAACTCCTTCGACTTTGTTCATATATTTATTTCATGTAAGTCCTGTTTGCTCTGCGTGGTTTTTTTTTGCCTGTTCTCGTCAAGTCTGCGGGCAACCTTTTGTTCACAAACATCTAACGCAGTAACCTGAGCTTGCCCCTTCGACTTCCTTGCAAGGCTGTGAAACTCGGCATCCAATAGACACTCAATTACATCGGCCTGGCTTAGGTTGTGTTCGGTCGCAAGCGTCTTCAGCTGTTCAACAGCCTCTGCGGAGAGTCGCGCTGAGAATGGTACCGAACGGGGGCGTCTTTTCGGAAAGCTTGGTAGTGCCATGAGCAGGAAGTAGATCCGACTCCCCTTAAACGCAATACATATAAATGTATTTGTGTATTGGTTTCCTAACTATTTAATCCTACGCGTCAATCCTAGCCAGGCCAAATGCGTGGGCTCAAGGACTGTCCCACTGGAGAGAACAGGGTTATCCGCCAAAGTTATGTGGTGGATAAGTGGCGGGGCGATTGGTACGCCGCTTTGAGCGCGCCTGCCATATGAGTAACCCCGTACCTCCGCTTCTTGGACACTCGCACATGCCGCATCATTTTTTTCCGCGTCGGCCTTGGGCAAATTCCACGCAGTAACCATCGGGATCGAAAGCAGCCATGGAACGTTCCCACGGCTCGTCGTGCGGAGGGGTATGAAAACGGATGCGCTTTTTTAACAGCTTCTTGTAAAGGCCGTCTAGATTATCCGTGCTGAACTCGACATGGATGCCTTTTTTTTGTTTGGCGTTCATCATCGCAACACCGTCTTTTTATGCAACCGCGAAGGACAGGAACCCGATGGTTCCGCCACCAGGGCCTCCGATGCGAATTAACGCGAAAGCGGGAGCCGCATTCCATTCCAGCTTGCAGCCCAATTTCTTGCAGTAGAAATCCACTGAACGCTTTACGCTCGCGACTGTTAGAGACAATCCCTCCATTCGGAAATCGGTTTTCATTGAAGCTCCTTTTGTAGAAATCATTATTTGAAAAGCGCCGCTTATGACATCAACAGAAGGTAAAGCATACCCCCGCCCTGACCAAACAACGACCGTGCTCAGCGTTACTCACGGCCGCTTTTCCGTCGATTACAGTTCGAAAATGGTCTGCCGCTAACGAGTTAAAGGCTAGGATGCGAAGGTTTATCTTGTGACCCAAAATCATGGACCTCAGCTTTTCAGTTTTGTACCGAACGGGGTCATTTTGGGGTCACGACTCACCGCGAATATCTCTTTTCAACCGGGACCAACCAGAACTAAAACTTCGCTATAAGTTGTTATGATGTTTACTAATTACGCCAAATTATTGAAGAAACTATTTTCCTCATTTTTTGGCCTATTCGGATTCCCAAGCTGAGGGCCAGGGGTTCGAACCCCCTTACCCGCTCCAAATTTCCTTTATTAAAATCCTTAACTTAACCTGCTTCGTTGAATTGAAATTACTTTTGCCTCTGTGTCATTTGGGAAACTTTGGGAAAGTTTCGCTCGGCACTGATCAGTAACAGTCGGCACGACAGCTGGTTCTTGCGGGGGCGTGGGCTCTTTTTTAAAAAGCTGCATGCTCCCAGAGATCTCTTCCAACCGCGTGCCACGGTTGTGAAGATACCTCTCTGTGACTTGCGATGAGGAGTGGGCGAATAGCCGTCTTAGATCGTCAGCGGTTGCGCCGTTGAGCAAATAGAGTTCCGCTGTTGAATGACGAAGCCCGTGTGTTCCGATGACAGGAATCTTTAGGTCCGAACAATAGCCTTGAAGAGTTCGGTTGTACCATTCGTACCGTAGAATATCCCCGTCATTGGCCGTCACTACAAAGTCACTCTGAGAGCTAACCTTTGCCTCTTGAAGCAGGAGCAGTAGCTCAGGCGGAACCTTGTGGCTGTGTTGCTTTCTTCCTTTTGGGTAGTCACGAAACTTCCGCTCCTGCCGGATATAATTCCTGCAGATGCGCATGATTCCTTCATTGAGATCCACGTTGTTCCAAGTAAGCGCCTGCAACTCACCCACCCGAAGTCCTAGAAATGCCTGAATTCAAATCGCAACCCCATAGGGCTTGTCAGTAACGTGGACGAGCAGTTTTTTTAGGTCTTCGATGGCCAGATGCCGGGCCTCCATCGTTGGAATCTTGGGCCGCATGTTTCTCAATATAGGGCTGTGAGGCAACAGCTTGAACATCTCCATGGCGTCTCTCATCATTTTTCTAAGAAGCGCATAAACGTGAAGTTGTAATTGGGCCGACATTCCCTTTTCTTTCATGCAGTTTAGAACATGAGAGATCATGGGCGGGGTGATTTTCTGAACTTTTTTAGTCCCCAGAATGGAAGATACATAGCGCTTATAAAGTTGCCTCTGGGTACTTCGCCATCCTACGGACGCCTGGTATTTCACCGTTTCAAACCACTGCTCGAAATATTCATCGAGCGTGGGCTGTTGGGCCGATCCCAGTACCGCTTCACCACCGAGCTTTTGCACTTTTGTTCTGGCCTCAAACAGCTCGGCTTCGCGTTTTGATCGAAAGGTTTTTGTTATCCAAAAACCGTTTGCGTTCCCGATTTTCAAAGACCTATTCCTAAGATCTTTTATTATGGGCCGATCTTCGAGGCAAGCAGTTGCTTCGCCCGGAGTGCGCATTGCAAACGATTGCATCACGTCAAACGGAAGGAAGCGAAGGTGTCTTCCCATTTTGATAAAGGGAATTTGCTTAATAGATCGTTTTTACAGGGATCTTTAACACTGCCGCGAGTTCCCCCACTGTAGAAACCAGGGGAAGGGGCCCATCGGGATGCGGAACGACGGGGTTTTCTACAGAGATATCTTCCGGGAAGGGGCGAGGTCCAAAATTTTTCACATTGGCTCCATTTAATTTTGTAACGGTGCAATAAAATCGAACAGGGATGGCCTAGATCTAAGTGAACGGGACCCTAGTTTTTTGCCGCCACCTGACCGCCACGGATGTTAGCGGAGCTAAAAGCTGCGCCAGGTCGGGCCGGGTTGCGCCTTCCCTTTTTGCCGTCATAAGTTTGTCGCAGACCGATTTCAGATAGGCGATTTGATCAAAGTGAGTGCTGCGGATCTCCAATTGGGTGCTGGAGAGGGGATTTTTTTCAAAGGAGAAAATCACCCAGGACAGAAGTTCGACTTTACTCACTTTGCCTCCAGTGTTGTCCTGATTGGTAAGGACGTGCATCCGAGTAAGTGCCTTTTCAGCTTCCTCAGTGATCGTTATTTTCTTAAATGAATTAGTTCCAGGGTTCTTGTTTTCCATATTTTGACTCCAATTGTTTAGTGAATTTAGGTCCTCGTTCTGAATAGTTTTGGCTTTCCCCCTTTCCATTTTCTTTTTTAGAAAAAGTTAAAGTTCATTTTTTAACGCTGTTGGCATTTTTCCCCCGCCGTCCCGCAGGTTTTTTGCCTTGGACCAGCAGCTGACCACTTCCCACTGGTAGGGGGGAGTGGTCAGCTGCGAAGAGGGCCATGGCTTACGATGTGCGGGACGGCGGACCTTCCATAAAACCCAGTACTTAACGATGAGAAAAAGTCGTCCTGTTTTTTCAGAGGGCGGACACGAGTGTCGGGCAGTGTCCCGTCTGTGGCTCCCCGTGAAGTTACAAAAGCAATGACTTAAGCGAAATTTTGGCCCCCTCCCCCTCGAAAACAGTCCGATTTTTATTTGCTGGCGGGTGATGAAATTCTGCAAAGCAGCCTTGCTGGTTTAACCTTCCGGGAACGAAATAAACGTTGGATTTTGCCCCCCAATGCGCTTTTGTCCTTCTACTAAGGGTAACGATGGCGACATGATTTCTCGTAAACGTTGGATAGTTTTGGACAAATAGGTACGAAATGAAATTCGATTTTTCCCCATTTTGTCGGCGACCGCTGTTTCGTTGGATCCACTCCAAAAAGTAGTGTTGGTCGTTGGTTGGATGTCAGTTGGCGGTCGATGCACAAGGGTAGGGCGCCTTCTTTTGTGTAGGTTGCATAAGGTTACCGACATGAAAGGCGTCGTACCTTATCCACGGGAGGCTGGCATCAGCCGCCCCCGGCGACCCGATTTATTTAGTTCTGTTTT
>JAYVQZ010000427.1:0-17915 GCA_043776735.1 Deltaproteobacteria bacterium
TGGACAATTACCAAGAACTCAGCCTTAAAATGAGCGGAGGTAAAAGTCGGGATGTCCTAGAACGGTTTGCTAAACAAGTGCCACCAGTTTCTCTTGAGACGGTACCCGCTTCTCGGATGGAACGATGGACGGCGGTGGGGAAATTGGGAGGTACTCTTTGCGCTATGGGAGCAAAGTATTTGGTGGCTTCTCCCTTTCGGTCAAAAAAAATGCGTGATGAAGAGACGGAGCGGCTGCTTTCGACATTTTCAAATATCGTGCTTAGTCATTGCGACCCGTTAAAAGGCGGATGGATGAAAGCTGGTCAGTTAGTTAGTTATCTGGGACCCGACCTTCCGATTCAGGCCCGGCGCCAGCTCAGCAGGCTTCAACAGTCTTCTACACCCATCGCGTCCACGCTCATCGAACAAACGATCGAAAGGGAGTTCGGCTGCCCTCTATCGGCTCTTTTCTCCCAATGGCAATCAGTCCCTTTGGCTACGGGGAGCATCGGCCAGGTTCATCGCGCGACGACGCAGGAGGGGATAAAGGTCGTGGTAAAGGTGCAATACCCTCATATTCGTCCTATATTAGAACAAGACATTCAGTCTCTTTCGTTTCTTATCCCCTTGGTTCGTCCTTTTTTTCGCCATTGGGATTTTGGGGATTTGCTAAAAGAATTTCGTGATCGATTCTTAGAAGAATGTGATTATCGAGTGGAAGCTCGGAATCAAAAAAAATTCTTTGAGATGTTTGCTCAGGATGCCGAGATTCTCATTCCTCAGGTGTTTCCTGAACTCTCCACAGAACGGGTTCTGACTTCGCAATTCATAGAAGGCAAGCGGTTTGGGGACTTTGTTGTAAGCGCGACTCAAAGCGAGCGCAATCGGGCAGCGGAGATTATGACTCGCTGGCATTGGAGTAGCATATTTTCAAAAAAGGTTTTTAGCGGCGACCCTCATCCTGGGAATTTTATTTTCCTTCCGGATCAAGTCGCTTTCATCGATTATGGAAACGTGAAAGAGTGGGGCGGTAATGCTTGTGATGGCATCCGCTCAGTGATGGATGGCCTTCTCTACAATGATTTTCGTCTCTTCTCGCGCGGTTATGAATTGGCCAATATGGCCAATGACCCCAGTAGCAGCATTGTTAGAGATGAGTTTGAGAAAATTCGACAGCATGTCCTGGGATACCTGAGGGAAGACCGTGAAATGTCGTTCGATCACAGAAAAGCCATTGAATATTTTCGCTCCTGCACCACGGCCAATCCAAACACTCGCCTTAATGTAAAAATTGGAAGCGATTGTGCGGTGCTATTTAAAGCGCATTGGAGCTTTTTTGCCACTGTGGGGCAGCTTAATCCCAACATCAACTGGCAACGAGTTTATCTACGGTCGGTGGATGATGCCGCAGTTAAGGTTCACTCACCAGGATAGTAGGTTTCCTCTTCTGGGAACCACTGGTCAAAATCCATTCCTTCAGGTCGACAAATTCGTAGCCCAGTTCTCGGGTCGTGCGAATGAGACGTTCCAGTTCTGAACTGTCTCCGTCAGCCTTTGCTATTCCTCCGTCAATGGGGCGGTTGAACATGTAGGGATGAAAGAAATAAGATCCCCAGGCATCCCGAATAACCCGATTTCGCTTCATGGTCGCAATCATGTTATCAATCGAATTTGCATCCGCGGCTGTAGCGATTGGGTTTAGGTATCCCGCTGTCTCGGGCACCAGCCCTTGCCCGTAGATGTCACCATAAACTTCGTAGGGGGTTCTAAACTCTTCGTTTATTGGTGGAGATTTAAAGATAATTTTGGAAAGAACCTCTTTGCGCTTCTCTCGGCCAGAGATGCCTGAGGAATCAAAGTTGGCGTCCTTGCTTAAGGTCTCGCCATTAACTACAAAGGGTGCGATTTCTACCCCACCCACCGACCATTCAAAAACCTGACCGAATACAAAATTATCAAGCGTTGAAGCCATGTAGTGGGGGGTTAGCCATGCACTTGGAGTGACACCGGAACTCTGAAATAGTGCATAGCCATTTTCTAACCGAGTTAGGGTTCTTATGATTGAATCATTTGGCATGGGGCCGTCGGTGTTGAAATTCCAAAATTCATAATCCCAACCGCTTACCCCTAATGGATTTTGAACAGTGTCGGATTGATGGGTCCAACCGTGCATTAGCAGGGTGCCTCCTGAAGCGACAGATTCGGCTAGCCAATCAATAAACTGCGGGCGGTCGGTCATTTTTACATGCAGATGAGCTTTCCCCTCGGGGTGGATTCGTTCATCGACGTATTCAGGAATGACGGACAAGGCAAACTTCAGGTTGGTTCGCTTTGCTAAATTTGAAAAGGAGTCAAACTGGCGAGGGGGAAGTTCGCCGTGCAAGTCTTCATACCGAACAAAAGCAGGTCGCCGATTCGGGTACAGCGGTTTTTCCTCTAAGATATCAAATAAGAGGTCAGCCAGAATTAGGTATCGATCGGCACTATGTACGTAAGAAAATGGGGCATCGGCCATCCACCAAAAATTATTGTTTCTAATAACGTAGGGGATTTTACCTGGCCTGGGTTTGCCTCCTGAGGGCACACCAGAATGCTCTGCCCAGGAAAGGACGCTGGCTGAGGCTTCTGGAGTTAATAATTTTACCTCTGAAATTTCAACAGCGGCATTCAAACCCTTTTTGTCAGCCGTTTCCCATTCGGCACTCTTGCGGAACACTTCCCCCTTGTACGAAAAGTTTCTGAAGAATCCAGGGAGACCAGCGGTATCGGGTAACAGAGGATCTTCATCAATCACTCTTTCAAAGGCGACGTTGAGTAACCGACTCAAGTTCGACTTTCCTAGTTGGGGAAGGTTGGCCCCAAGCCAAGCGAAGTGGGATTTGGTGCTTGCTGCGTCTAAAAGAAAATCGTTGGGCAACCTGCTGTCCCAGGACGTGCCCAGATAAAAAGTGGCAAAACAGGCAGGAAATCCTTCCAACGGTCCTTCTATGTCCCCTTTTTTATACTTTTCGACGGGGCTCACAAATTGTTGAATTTGTTTAAAATGACCAATGAGGTTTTCAAGAAAGATCGCTTCAAGCCGACCTAGATGGCCATCGTCCGTGGTGGCGTCGTAGTAAATACGCACGCACTTGGTTGCCTCGGCAGTTGTTGTGCGTTGAGTCCGAATTAACCCGGAGTGGCGGGCTTTAATGCTTTGGCAGGCCACCACCCCACCCAGAGAAAAAACAAATATGGCAGGAACACCAAAAAACCAAATCCGTTTGCAAATTCTTAGTTGCATCTTTCACCCCCCCCAACCCTGGTTGGTATCAAGGCATTTAGCCACTAGGGGGATCTACAAGATAGTTATTTGGAGCAAAAATGCAGCACTGAGTTATCAAACGTGAACAGCCGGGGCTATAAAGGGGTTTGCTATCGCAATAGGAAAAAATTCGATAAATAGTCTACGCTCTTGAGTGAAATGAAATGACCGAACTACCTATTGATACCCATATCCCTAACATTCTTAGGGAAATAGCCAAGACCCCCAATTTCGTACTCCAGGCCTCGCCAGGCTCGGGAAAAACCACCCGGTTGCCACCGGCGCTTCTCAAGTCGGACATGGTCGGGCCAAGTGAGCAGGTTTGGGTTCTGGAGCCCAGGCGCCTAGCGGCCAAATGGGCGGCCCATCGAATTGCCGAAGAGAACGGCGAAAAAGTGGGAGAGGCGGTTGGTTATCAATTCCGGTGGGAAAAGGCACTCGGCCCGCGAACCCGACTCTTGTTTTTGACCGAAGGCACTTTCCTTAAACGGCTTCATAATAACCCCACTCTTAAGGGCGTGAAGGTTGTCATTCTGGATGAGTTTCACGAGCGGCACCTTCAAACCGATGTGGCATTGGCCATTTTAAGAACTATTCAAGCCACGCAACGGCCAGATCTAAAAATTGTACTTTGTTCGGCAACCATTGATGTGCCTGCCCTGGTTTTAGCGCTTGAACCTTGTGGACGACTTGATATTGAACTGCCCCGCCACCCTGTGGAAACTCGTTACGTTGAGAAAAAAGGGAATTTGGAAACCCAGGTGGCCCTGGCGTTTCTTGATCTGTTTCGTAAAGGCGATATCACGGGGCATTCCCTAATCTTTTTGCCGGGAATGAATGAGATGAGACGAACGGCAGAACTCATTGGCAAGGAGCGGATCTTTGACGGTTTTTCAGTTCACCTACTGCATGGGGATTTAGACCGGGAGGATCAAGACGCGGCCCTTAGGCCCAGTGTGAAGAAGAAGATCATTCTATCCACCAACATTGCCGAAAGCAGCTTGACCATAGAAGGGGTCACGCTAGTTATCGACTCTGGCCTGTTTCGCCAAATGCACGAATCTCCCTGGTCGGGGATTCCCCGATTGCGAGTTCGGCCGACTAGTAAAGCTTCGGCGATTCAACGAACGGGAAGGGCTGGCCGAACGGGACCAGGAGTTTGTGTTCGTCTTTTTTCTAAAGGCGACTACGAGGCGCGACCGCCCTTTGAGGTCCCTGAAATTCGCCGTGCTGATCTCACCGATACCTTCCTCTCCCTTAAGGAGATGGGTTTTTTGCAGGATGTGCGATGGCTGGAAATCCCAGATGAAGCGAAAACGAAGGCCGCTATTCGTCTTCTTTTTTTATTAGGCGCTTTAGAGAGCGAGACGGAAACTTCTCCTTTGAGTAAAATCGGACACCAAATGGCCCGTCTTCCGGTGGCACCCCGTCTTGCTCGGGTGTTGGTTGAGGCGGAAAAAAGTGGTGTTGTGGAATTCGCGGCTGCACTAGTTGCCTTTTTAAGTGAAGGGGAGACTCCTCAGACAAACCTCTTTTCGCAATTAGGTAAGGCTCCTGAAAGTTTTGCGGCCAAGCGGGTTTACCATCAGCTTGAAGGTTTTTTTCAAAGTTCCCAAACAAAATGTTCGCCAGAGGAACAAAAGAATCTCATTGGGTTTGCCTTTTTGTGTGGGTTCCCCGATCGGGTAGCAAAGCGAAAAATTAATCCAACGGCCAACCGACTAGCTCATCAAAAGAACGAAGAGTGTCTATTGTCAGAGGGGGGTACGGCATTGTGGTCGCCCACGACGGATTTGTGGGACGATCTGTGGTTTCTTGCTCTTGAAGTACAAGAGACAGAACGGGTTGGCCAGACTTGGGCGGCCTGGCGATCGGCCCCTAAGATTTCTCTGGTCGTGCCGTTAGACGAGAATTGGCTGTTTGAACTCAAGCCATCTCGGATTACCGAGGCGTCTCAGGTGGAGTGGGATAGTGCAACGGGGCGTTTAACCCAATTATCTTCTATCCGCTATGCGGCCATTCCTATCGTAGAGAGCAAGGAACGGGTGACCCCAAGCATTGAAGCTTCTGAAGTGCTGTTGGAAAAAGGAGTGGGAATTTCCAAACAGAAATTGCTCACCACTGCCCCTTCTGATTGGCCAGAAGCACTGGCCCGGTTAGGAATCAAAGAGGAAATGGAATCGCTTCTCAATAAAGTGATTCTGGCCAATGAAGCGGCACCGGACTGCCCCTTTCCCCGACCTTCGAGTCAGGATCTGTGGAATCATCTTTTGGAATGCCTTCATGGCGTTGCTGCCCAGAGTTCCGCTAAGGAATTGCCTTGGAGGGATTTGCTCACGGATTGGATCAGCGGAGGAAAGGCTTACTTGCTTGAAGAGTGGGTGCCTTCCTCGGTTACGTTACCTGGCGGCCGGCATGTTGCGATACATTATGAGCGTGGCAATAAACCTTGGATTGAATCTCGCCTTCAAGATTTTTTTGGCTCTAGCGACGGGCCTACGATTTTGAAAGGACGGTTACCCTTGACCTTGCATCTGCTCGCCCCCAATGGTCGAGCGGTTCAGGTGACGTCCGATCTTAAAGGCTTCTGGTCTCGATCTTATCCTGAGGTTCGAAAGGAACTCTCGCGCCGCTATCCTCGCCATGATTGGCCAGAAAACCCCCTTGTCCCCTCCCCGAGAGAACCCAGAAAGATCCGAGATCGAAGATAGGTGAATGCTCCCGCCCACATTGCGAGTCTCTTACAGAAAGACGGTCTTGCGGTGATCGAGAATTTTTTCTCGCCCCAGGAGTGGGAGTCAGTACTCTCGATTTACGCGCAACGTTTAGCGGATGGTTCCTTTAGAAATGCTAGGGTCGGGGCCGGTAACGCGACTCTGGATTGGGAAGTACGCAAAGACCAAGTCAGCTGGATAGAAGGGGATGAGACCGATCTCGTTTGGCTGGCTCAAAAAATGGGTAAGTTTCGAAATACTTTTAATCGAGAATTGTTCTTGGGCCTTCGCGATGAAGAGATGCATTTCGCGCTCTACCCAGAGGGGGCCTTCTATCGTCGCCACCGGGATCGTTTTAAAGGCAGTGAGCGCCGGGTGGTAAGTTTCGTCGCCTATCTTAATCCCCATTGGAAAAAGTCGTGGGGCGGTCAGCTCAAAGTATTAACGATGGCAGGGGAATTAGAAATTTTACCGCAGCCCAACCGCGCTGTGTTTTTTCTTAGTGAATTAGAGCATGAGGTTTTGGAGACCCGGCATCCGCGTCAGAGCCTTACCGCTTGGTTTCGCCGTCCTGACTCAGTTCTTCTTTAGTCAGAAGCCAGTCGAAATAAAAAGGTCCAAAAGGAACGAGTGAGGCAATCAATGCCGTAGTTGATTTCTTAAAGGACCAGCGGTGTTCGTCCGCCATTTTTGCAATCAGCGTGACGTAGACCATAAAAAAAACACCATGAATCCAGCCAACTATTTTAACGGCCATGGGCAATCCCAATAGGTACTTCATCGGCATTGCTACTAATAGCAGCACTAGCAAGGAACTTCCTTCAAAGCGGCCAACCAAACGAAAGACTTTCATGTTGTTGGATGTAGCGGGACTAGACGCCAGCGGCAACTCCCTTTACTCTTTCGCCATGCCTTCCCCTAACGCTGACCCAATCTACGAAGAAGAGGCCATTTGGCTGGGGCAACTCGCAGTGTGGCGCCACAAGGTGGACAGACCGCGCGCCCGCGTCCTACTGGTCCACGGGATCAGTGAACACAGTGGCCGGCATAAAAATACCTTTGAATTTCTTGCCCGCCTTCGTATTGAGGTGGTGCGCTTTGATATGAGAGGAGCCGGAAAGAGTGGGGGGAAACGCCAGTGGTGTGGCGACTTCTCCGAGTACGTAGACGATCTTGATTCTGTTTTCCAATGGATTTGCCGGCAGCCCGAATCCCTGCCTCTGTACCTTATGGGGCATAGTTTGGGCGGGGCGATAGCCATTCATTTTGCCGCCGAGCATGGGTACGAACTTGATGGTTTGATTCTCTCCGCCCCGGCCTACCGCACTGGAAAAGGGGTCTCACCCCTGTTGGTATTTGTAGGCACATGGACCGACCGGATCTTTCCCACATTTCGTATTCCCAAACCGATAGATTTGGGGGGTATTTCCCGCATTCCCGAAGTGGTAACTGCCTATGCAAAGGATCCCCTGGTTTGCCATCGCAATACGGTTCATCAAGGGTTGGCGGTTCTTAAGGGGCTAAGCCAAGTGCCAGCGCTCTGTTCGGAAATTCAATGCCCTACCGTGATCCTACATGGGAGTGATGACACCATTATTAATCTGGAAGGTAGTTTTGAGATTCTTAGGCTGTTGGAGAGTCAGGACAAATCGCTTCACGTGCTTCCTGGCGGTTATCACGAGCCCCACAACGATTTAAACGCCAAAGACTTTTATCATCATCTTGAGCTCTGGATAGAGAACCATCTCAATCCAAAGCTTCAGGAACCAGAGTCCGATTCAAAACCAGCTAAAAAGAGTAGGCGCAAAAAAGCTCAGGACACCGAGGGGCGATTGCCCCAGGATCGGTCCTTAAGAAGATAAATTCCCAAGATGAGGGCCAGCCCTAACCCTTGGGCCGCCCAGGTTTCATAAGTGGGGAACATGCCTAACAGATCAAACCGGAAGGCGAGAGGGAAGTGGGTCATGGGAACCAATCCAACTTCTTGGAAGGAGTGAACCGCTTTTCCCAGTAACACTAGGGCAAGTGTGATCATGGTAATCGAGGAGACCTGACACAGCTGCCGAATGGGTAGCTTGAGGCTTAACCGGGAAAAGATCATGGTAATTAACGCCATCAATAACAAAGCGGAGCCGGCACCTGAGGCGATGGCCCAGCCCTGACTGCTTCCCACTTCAAAACTGAGCGCTTGGAGAAACAGGACTGATTCAAAGGTTTCCCGATAGACTGCGGTGAAAGAAAGCAGAGCAAACGCCCAAAGACTCTTCTTTTCCATGGCTGAGCTCACCATTTTTTCTACGAACAGGCGCCAGCGGCCTATCTCCGTCTTTTGGTGTAACCAGAAACCAAGATAGATGAGAATTGTGACTGCAATCAAGGCAACAATGCCTTCCAAATATTCCCTGTCGGCGCCAGAGAAGGAGATGATTCGGCTGGCGATAATCCAAGTCACGCCACCGGCGGCAAGAGCTGCCATCCATCCCCCGTGAATGGCCATGATGGCCGCACGAGAGGCAAAGGAACGGCTTACTCCGAGAATGGTTACCAGGATCAAAATGGCTTCAAGCGCTTCGCGAAGAATGATTCCAAAGGAGATCCAGAAGGAGACCCAATAGGAGCTGTCACTTTTTTTACTAATCTCTTCGGCCGTTACGATGAGCGCTTGGGTATCAGTCACCAATGACTTTAGTTCAGGAGATCTGAGATCGATTGCCCGGCGAACCTCGCCCATTTTCAGTTCCATTTTTGAAATGAGTTCGGGGTTTCTTCGGCGAAGAGCTGGCTCGATCGGCTCTATGCCGTCAAGATAACTCGACACAGCGCTCAGTTTTGCCAAGTTCCAGTCCCCGGCCTGGGCCTGTTCGAGCGCTTGATTGAGTAGACGGCGGGCCTCAAAGAAAAAGCTCGATTCGTTTCTCTCCTCATGGGTTCGTATTGCCTGCAAGCTTGTTTTCTTTTCTTCAGCAGAGCCTGGCAGTTTTGCAAGAAGATCGTCGTCGGAGGAGCCGGAGATTTCTTTTAGAGAAAGTCCCTGGGGAAGCGGTGAGGGTGGTATTGCCTGAACCGATCGGTGGCGAATAGAAATGACGTAGAAAGCTAGGTCCCACGTTTCTCGGGCGCTCAAATCCCCGAAGTTAGCCATTCCCGTTCCGGGAACTCCTAGGCGAATCGTATTGTAGGCCTGAAAAGGGGGTAACCCATTCATTTTTTCGGAATGGAAATTAGTGGGTTTAGGTTCCAGGGTTTTACCTGCGACCCCATCGCCGTTTCCGTTGGTCCCATGGCATTGAGCGCATTGGCGATCATAGATCATTTTTCCATGGTGCAGATCGGGCCAGCGTTGTGGGGTGACTTCTATTTTGGCTAGCTCAATGGCCTGTTTTTCTAAGGCACTGGCGAGGTCACCCACAATTTTAGAGTCTAGTTTTTGCTCAATGCTTGTCTTTAAAGTGGCAAATTTGGTTTGGAATTCCCGGTTGTTTTTTAAGGGGCCCAGCTGCAGCGAGAGTTCCGTGGCGTGTTTTAGAAATTCGCGCTGCTCCTTGTATTCCACTTCGCTCATCACTTTCCCATTCACCACCGCGCCGCCATAGTCTGCACGAATGTAGGAGAGTAAATGGACCAACATCCGAGGAGCTTCAAGAGCGGAAGTCTCTATGGGGTTCCCAGAGGAAAATAAGGGCAGGGTCAGTAGAAGAGAAAAAAGAACGCGGCCCATTACATTAGCTCCTCAACGTGCTCGATGCCTTCGGCAAGAAGGTGCTCAATGTGCTTGTCATCGAGCGAATAAAAAAGGGTGCGGTGCTCCCGGCGGCGCTGCACCAGACTAAGATTTCTTAAGGTACGAAGGTGATGGCTTACGGAAGAAGGGCTCATTGAAAGGAGCTCGGCGATGTCATTTACGCAAAGCTCACCGTGAGAAAGCGCCCATACGATCTGAACCCGACTGGGATCGCCCAGGGTTTTAAAGGTCTCAGCCAGCAGGGAGAATAGCTTAGGGGAGTTTCGACCGGCAGAGAACTCCCGTGCCACTTTCTCGAATATGACGGACTTGTTCATATATGAACAAGTGTTTAGATGACGAATTGACCTTTGGTCAAGTCATTCAGCGCGTCATCTATTTGCGTAACTGGAAATAAAAATGGAATGGGGTTTTTTACGGGGACGAACACGCCGCTCCAGCAGAACTGAAAGGAAGACGATTTTTTGATGCCTTGGCTTGTGCGATGGTGTTTCGCAATACCGCGGTATCTTGCCCGACGTAAAAAAATGCGGTGGAGGAGTTGCTAACCGAAAGCTCAACCATGCCATTTACCGCCGGAACGACCTTCTCGGAGTCATTCCACACATCGTAGACAAGAGCATGCTTTTGTCCTGCATTTGCGGAGACAAAAACCGTGGTTTGGAAACCCGGATCTAAATAGTCAATGTATTGGGTACTATCACTACCTAACGCGGTATTGAGATTGGCGTTATAGGCAAAGGAAAATGCCTGGAGGAAAGCGCGATCCCATACAATGATTGAATGTCCCCCTGGAACCGAAAAGCTCTGGACAGAAACATCCAAGTTCAGGGGATCCATCGTAACGAGTGGGGCTATTTGTGAGTGATTTAGTGAATTTTTCATTGCCAATGCAGTAGCCTGAAACACGTCACCTTGAGTCATGTCAGAGGCACTAAAGTGAAAATAAATGATCTGGCTTTGTCCCACTTTTATAAGCGAAACCAATGGCCCGAGATCAGACATTATTAAAGGAACTGCGCCAGAAATCAAAGTAAGGGGCTCATCAAACTCATAAGTATTGCCGACAGGTAGCCCTCCCCAACCTGGCGCAACCCGAGTGATCGTGGCGTAATTAGGAGAGCCGTCTGTAGTGTTGTTTGGGTTCATTGAAATAGCACCCATTCCCAAAGCGGCCAAAGGCTGGCTCTTGCCGAGCTGGTTATCCATACTGGTTCCGTTTTGTCCAACATAGCTATAGCCTAAAAAGTCATGAGCATCTCGAGAGGGGATAAAGCTATGGAGAAATAAAGTGCGATTTGATTGGGCAAGCAAAAACCTTCTCAATACCTTAAATACGCCGACTTTCGGGCTCAGGTTCGAATAAGCGACGACCTGATAATTATTTAAAATTTTCTCTAGCTCGGTGTCGTCGGTGGTATCAAAATTCATATGTAGGCCAGAGAGCGCGGGGCTAAACGAATAGGGAATTGCGTTAAGCCGCGTTTGTGGCCCACTCGCGGGTCCCCTGGAATTCACGCAAAGGATAGATGATTGCGGCTTCATCGCTTTCTCTCGCCTCGCTTCAAGAAACGCGGTGGATTTAGCCAGCGAATCTTGAAAGCGGGGGCGCTCATTGAGGCAGGCGTTTTTCACCCCCTGTCCCGTGAAATAGTAAAAGGGATTTTGGGTAAATGCCTGTGAAAGCGGAATGTGATCGATAAAATCGTTCTCAAGGAAATCGAGAAGCTGTGTGGGGGTGGCGGCTGCCGCTGTCAGCTCATAGGTCGACGTGTAGGCAACACGGTAATCGGTGTACGGATACACATTTCCGCCAGGCCCCGTCTCCAAAGTGATTCCAAGGCGATGGCCTGCCTGCGTCGCGCTCCGTCTCAGGAATCCGTAACTGGAATAGGCCGCTTCGGCGGCCAAGGGAGTATTTCCAAATACCTCAGGTATGACGGTGTTTGAGCCCGCCGTTTTAGCTAAGAGGTCAAAGTCCCAACTTCCGGTGCTTTCCGGATTGGGCATAAACATCATCGCTCCGCCTTTTTCTGCGTAGTACCTTCCGGACCAGTCTGCCAGCTTGAACCACTCGTAGGAACGCAGTAGCTGGCTTAACAGTAACCGCCGGGGAGTTTTGACGGCACTCTTGTGATTCTTCGGAGGGAGATACGCCGTCCAATCATTCAATGAAAAATCGGCAGGTGAAAACGTGGTCCCGGTATAGTGATTTACGTAGTCTCTAAAATGCCAAAGCACTTTTTTCCCATCGATGATAATTTGAAATCCGTCATCTTGGCCTAAGAGATCATTTTGAATGGCCGACAAAAACGACTCAGAAAACCCAAAGTAGGCACCGGTCTTTTGATTTGCCTGGGGCAGGCTAAAGTCGACGTTCACGTAAGTGGAAATTCCTGCTTGAATCATCTTATCAAGACGATCGGTAACCGTTTTCTTGAAGGCTGCATCAGCGATCGCGTAACTGTGTCCGCACGCGCCACCTCCAGCCGCGTTACCAGAACCATTGCAGGCTCCGGTTGCTCCCGTTCCATCGATTTCCCAAGCGCACGTCCTCGTCAGATAAGGAGCGTAGAAGTAGCTGTACCCGCTAATGATGAGACTTGGAATAGACGCTTTGTCCAGCTTCGTTCGCAATGAGGGATAATCGGTAAATTTTTTATTGTAGATATTCCCCGTTCCCACCGCTTCGTGGCCGAGAAGTAACGAGTTGAGATCGAGCATTGACTGGTACATACCGCTCGAATCAATGGTTTTGTTTCTAAAGCCAACAAAGTTGGTGCCAGAGGGGAGGGGTGGCTGAAGGGGCAAATGCCAGGGGACCACGACTGGATTGTCAGTCGACAGAATTGGCGGAGGTGTTCCGTCTCCAGCTCGCACGCAAGGCAAAAACTCCTGTCTCGCTTCAGGGTACCCGAGCCCACAGACGAAGAAGGACATTGCTAAAATAAAACCTTTGAACTGATTTGACGCTATCATCCGAGCCTCTTTGCACAACCGCCGCTGCCTGGTAATGCGCGCACCGGATTGGTCGGAGTTTCTCGAGACGCCTATACCAACCAATATTATAGAGGATTTTGACTTTGCTGATCGAATGTGACGTCAACTTCACAATTCATTTCGAATCGCCCGGGCAAGTGTACGAATGTGTGACACACAAATATCGAAAATTACCGTTTTGGAAGACCTGAAGCTGAAAAATCAACTACTTTCCAACCAAGAAAGTCTTGCGACTTTACCCCTTCTTATTGGAAATCCAGAGGGTGTCTTGCTTGTTTTCCAGCTGATTGGCCAGGCGGCCTAGGATGAAAAGAAAATCAGAAAGGCGGTTGAGGTAGGTCAATAGCCAATGGTCGACCGTTTCCTGCGGCAGCTGGCTGAGTTGGACGGCCGAGCGTTCGGCACGGCGACAGACCGTTCGTGCCAAATGCAACCAAGCCGCTGTCTTGGAGCCACCGGGCAAAATGAAATTTTTCAACTCGGGGAGATTCTCCGAGATTGTGTCGATTTGCCTCTCCAAAAAGTCAACGTGGGCTGAGGTGACTATTTCGATCTTAGGATCAATGCGAGGGGAGGCCAGTTGGGCGCCCAATACGAAGAGATTGTTTTGCACCTCAAGAAGCGCACGTTTGATGGGCTCGTGGGAAGTTTCAGCGCAGGCAAGTCCCAAGACCGCATTTAGTTCATCCACTTCACCGTAGGATTGAATGCGCGGTGCGTTTTTTGTTACGCGTTGTCCCCCGTAGAGGCCAGTCGTGCCGTTGTCGCCCGTCTTTGTGTAGATCTTCATAGTCCCCCATCATGCGAGGGAGGAGCAAAAACGGCAAGCGAGGGAAGCAGGGGATAGGTAAACTTAGAGAGTGGTAGGCGAGAAGTCTTTATCCTCTTGCTGTTCGCCGCCTTTTTCTCCAGCTATCCTTTGATCTTGGACCTGAAGAAATTCATCAAGACGTTTTATGAGGCCGGCAGTAGTTTCCGGATCGTTCTCAAATTCACTCGTGGTAACTGCCGGTTCCCGCGAAGCTTCCACTGGCGCAAAGGACCGGCTGCCCCCTTGGGGTTGGCTTGCCGGGGGGTTATGAGATCCATCTGCAAAAGCACTAGCCCAAACGCCAAGTAACGAAAATAGAACGATGAGTCGAAGCATAGTTATCATTATAACACTCCTCTATGGCCAGTAGCGCGAGATCCAGCCCACTGACTTATCCGAATAGAATCCTGTTTTCTTAAATGCGCCGGCCACCAAAATCCGTCCATCGGATTCAATGAGGCAGGCCTGAAAACTGGCGGTGTAAGAGCCCCCATTGCCCAGCGGCAATAAAACCTCTCCGTTATGAGCTTGGGCGTTGGCAAAGTCCTGATCTCCATTAGTAACGTTGGCGCTTGAAAACCGACTGATGGTCGGTGCGAAGTTTGCCGTCAATGGTTCTGCCCCTCCCACGGTAATTACGCCCCCGGTTTGGGTCTGAACCGCAGATCCTCGGCTGCCAATGGGAGATGGAGTGGCCACTTGCGCGAACGGTGGTGGCATGGTCGTAGCAAAGGAACTCTCCTGGGGCGGAGAAATCATCTTAATGGCAAAGGAGAGCGGATCGAGTTCTTGAGAGGGGTTGGATAGGTAAACTAGCTGCGCCGGAGAGGCGAGGGAAAGCAGCCCCAACATATTGAATGCGCCCACCGCACCTGGATCCACGGTAGCATGATAGCCCAATTGTAGCTTTCCTTGAGCATCCACCAAGAACGCATGCAGTTCGGGAAGGGCGCCATCTAAAGGTGGCTTAAACGGGGCAAAGGCAAACCCTTCGGGACCTCGAAGCAGGGAGGTGCTCGTAGCTAGGCTCGCTGGGGAATGAATATCAAACTCAAAAAAACCCACGCCGGTTACTGAGGGAAGGGCCACCGGGTTGTGAGTCAATGGCGTCGCCAAAAATGCGGTAGTTCCATTTATCGCAAGCAAACGACGTCCAGTCCCCACGGTATAGTTTGCAGGAACGGAAACCGCGGCGCTTCCCGTCGCCGCACCAAGGGAGTTTAGTCTGGTAAGCCCAAAAGCAGCACCGCTACGGTAGGAAAAATAGCTGCTGTTGCTAGCATCCAAAGCGAGTGTGGAGCCATCAGCCCCATTCGACAAAGTGCCAAGCGCCACGCAGCCCGCCGTCCCCCACGTCGAATCCAAAGTGCCGTCGGATTTAAGTAGAAGAATCACATCACTCAAGCTCACCTGGTCTCTGACTCCGACCAGAATTCCCGAAAGTAAACCCGTCTGTGCTTTAATAGACACCACTTGATAGTGGTTGCTTCCCGCAGAAAGGGCAGGACAATCGCCGTGGTTGATCAGGTGAGATCCCGCATTACCAAACAGGGAATCCACCGTACCGTCGGAAAGCAAGCGGGCGACCAGGCCAGTACCGCTATCATCAACCATCGTGGTTTGGTTTCCACCGACAAGAATTCTCCCGGCCGTATCTCTATCCAAGGCATAGAGGTAAACATGGACGCCAGTTCCTGGCAGAGTTTGGCCAAGCGGAGTGATGATACCCACCGCGCCAAAGTTTTCGTCGGGTTCGCCAGAGGCGGGCACCGTGATTGAGGCAGTTGCAGTTTTGTCAGGGTATTTCTCATCGCGCACTCGGACGTCAAAAGTTAATCCGGCTCCAGACTCTGGTGCCTGATAAACACACTTGGCCCCAGCAGAGGTAGCTACTAAAACTAGGGATCCCTGCTGTGAAAGCGTATCGGTAAAGGAGCAGCTGAAACTTCCGCTTCCTCCTTCGATGGGGATTTCTGCTTTGTAACCGTGGGCCACCTTGAAAGTGGAAGTAGTTAACTTTACCGGAGATGCCTCAACTCTTGCGCGTTCCCCGTAAGGCGTCCAAGTGGCATTGGATTGGAAACAGGCGGAGGTGGGAATCATAAAAAGAAGAAAGATTAAGGTGATTTCCCGACGTGCCACGCCCTTTAAACGTGCAAGCTGGGTACCCTGAAATTTTAAGTTCAAAAAGGGGAGGCTCACACAAGCAGTGTCTGTTGCCTGAGCAAAAAAAAAGTCCTTTATCCAAAACCTAAATATTTCGTAATCGCGTTAAGTACTTGGGTAGCTGTCCAAGTGATTTTCAAAAACGAATAAGGATTTGGCAAGGACGGGGTAATTATTTTGATTGTGGTCAATTCTTCAAGGAAAGTGGGCATTTGCCCAACATTTGAGTCGCTTAGTGGTTCCTACGACTGGGGCTCCGTGTTCTGACAGAACTTACGGGGAAAGGGCTCACGTACTCGAAAGTGTTGTGGCTAACTCATCGACTGAGATTGTCGCCGCGCCACTTCGTGGCTTGCGACAAATCATGGAACCTGATCTCTCGGACAGAAGGTCCGGAAGTCTCAACCACCCGAGCTACCTTAAATCGTGTTGAGGGGTGCCGAAAGATTCTGTTTTCAATTACGCCGCTTTCGCCTTTTCCGACAGGGCGGGCGGATAGCTACTGTACGGCGTTGCCACGGTCACAGTTTTTCCGTCGGCTTTTCTGTAACCGGTAGTTTTAAATAGTTCTAGGGCTTCTGTTTTCCCTTTTACATAAATCTTGTCGCACGGATCAAAAATAAAAGTTCTTGAAAGAGGCTCAGTGACTGCTTTGCTAACCAATAGGTCGGTGCCATAGACCTTAGTGCACTCTTCAATTCGAGACGCCAAGTTAACATGGTCTCCAATTACGGTGTATTCCATCCTCTCATTCGAGCCGATATTTCCCACGGTGACTTCCCCGGTATGCAAACCCATTCCAATAAATATAGGGAGCTCTTTCCTGGCCTTTCGTTTCTCATTTAGTTTTGCCAGTTCTAACCGCATTGCCAAGCAGGCTGCCATGGCATTGGAAAGATCGTTAGGGTGTGAAAAAGGAACTCCCCACAGCGCCATGATGGCATCCCCTATGAATTTATCAACAATTCCCCCATGCCTGAGAATGATTGGCACCATGTGAGACATGTACTCATTTAATAACTCAACCACTTTTTCTGGAGTCATTGAGTCGGAGATTTTTGTGAAACTGCGGATGTCGCTAAAAAAGATAACAGCCTTCTTCTTTTCACCGCCCAGTTTAATTTCGCCACTGAGCATTTTCTCGGCTATCTCTTTACTGTGAAATTTTTGTAGCGCTTTTTTCGCTTTGTCACGCTCTTCAAGTCCTTTAGCCATGGCATTAAAAGATTGTGACAAGAAACCAACTTCGTCGCTAGATTTGAGCTTTAACTGGATATTAAAATCCCCTTTTGAAATCTTATTGGCCGCTCTTACGAGATCATAGATAGGTGAAGTGATGGTGTCCGAAAAGAGATGTCCCACAAGGACAGAAACGCAAAGAATGATAACGGCAACTAGCATCGATCGGTATTGAACCCAGTGGGCAGCTTCAGATGCTTTTCCCTCAGGCACTTCTGCCACGACTCCCAATCCCGCAAATCCAGCCATCCGGAAGGCGCCGAGGCGGGCTTCTCCCGTTTGGGCATCCACATACCTTGTCTGCCCATTATTGAACTTTCCCTTTTTCATCTCTTGAACAATGCCCAGAAAGGATAAATTTTCTCCCGCTTCGGAAATACTGGGATCAGTATGTGAAAGGCATATGCCATTGCGGTCAACCACAAAGCGAGTGACGAGTTCCTTCTCGTTACTCTCTTTAAAAAATTTGCTTGTCTGAACAAAGCCAATAAGAGAATGGGAAAATCCACTTTGCTTTTCTCTTTTGATGAACGGAATTGCCATGGCAATCCCGGAAATTCCCGATCGAAAAACAACGCGTTCCACTTGCACATCTCCAGCTGCCAACTGCTTATGTAGGATTGCCTTTGATTTTCCCACGATGTTCACAAGTTCTCGTTCCAAATCCTGAGACGCCCCGCCTGGAGTTGCCGAAGTCGCCTTGCGGACTGCGGTTGCAATGCCGTCTTTTGAGTACTCATAAACGAGAACTCCCATAAGTGACTCATCACGCTCAAAAATATCTCGCGTGATTTGCTGTCGGCTTGTATCCGCTTCGGAAACCTGAATTAAATTTTGACCTATGAAGATTAATTTATCAGAAAGTCGTTCAAAGACTTCTCTCGTCTGACTGGCATGGCCGGATGCTGTTTCCGCGTTAAGCTGCTGAATAAGGGCAGTGTTGTCTTCTACGAAAAGG
>JAYVQZ010000428.1:0-17903 GCA_043776735.1 Deltaproteobacteria bacterium
GCCGATTCGTCTTTTAGAAATCAATCTTCATCTTTAAATTATATGACCGAGCTACAGCGAATGCTGAATTCGTGTTGCTTCTAAGTTGCCAAAAAAAGCCGTGTTATTTATTTTTTATGAATGCAGCACTTCTTCATCAACAGGCGATCTCTCTTTCTAAAACGTGTAAGCCGTCAGAATCCGAGTTACTTGGAATTCTCTCTGAGATGCAAAAAAGAAATGCATTTAGAGGCCTTCACTATCCCAATTTATTTGTCTATTGCACCCAAGACCTAGGGCTAAGTGAAGCGCAGGCCGGTTACTTTTCTAAAGTAGCTACCAAATCTCTGGACGTACCAGCGCTCCGAGAGGCCATTGATAACGGCACGATCTCTCTTTCTCAAGCGCGAAGAGTGGTAACAGTGATTACTCCCCAAAACTCATTGGAGTGGATCGAAAAGGCCTCCACGCTTTCTCAACGAGAACTGGAGCGGCAAGTGACGGTTGCCAATCCAAAAGCAATCATCAGAGAAAGGATTAGGCCCGTGGCTCCCCAGCGAAGTGAACTTCGGGTGGGAATTTCAGTGGAATTGGAAAAGAAGCTACAGAGAATCAGAGAAGTACTGGCTCAAAACAAAAAGCATACGGTCACCTTGCAGGAAGCCTTGGGTGAAATGGCAGATCTATTCTTGAAACACAAAGACCCCGTGGAAAAAGCTAAACGGGCCCGGCCCGCCAAGGCACCTTTCTCAGGACGTTTGACCGCGGCAGTTCGGCATGAAGTCAATCAACGAGACCAGGGGAAGTGTCAGGCTACTTTACCCAATGGTAACCGCTGCAACTCAGCGTTTTGGGTTGAGCAGCACCACATCAAGTCAAAGTCTTACGGTGGGCCGAATACTCCGTCCAACCTCACCACGCTTTGTTCCCAACACCATAAAATGCAACACCAGACTGGCCTAAATAACGCCCTGTTTAGGCACGCCCCATTGCTCCGATGAATAGCTAAAATACATCGTGGACCGCCACCTGAAACGCTCCCGGCGCTTTCGGGTGAGCGAGTCCTTTACCCGGCGATTCAGTTACGACATGGGACCTCTGCCATCCCCCTGAAATCGTCGTTGAAGCCTAGCTTAAGCATCCCTGTCGCCCCATCGGCGCCCAATGCTTTTTCAATTTCGCTCCTCTTCGTGAAATCGCTCCCGAGAAACTTCTCCAACAGGCTATCCACGTCGTCTAGGCGGGACCTCGTCTCGCGCATCTGTAGGTATGCCCCGACCTTAGGCCCGTCGTATCGTTCATAGAAGGTTTTGTTGTTGCCGTACGGAAACTTCATAATCATCTCGCCCACGGGCGGCTGATAGGTTTTAAGGATCTCCTCGATCATGCGCTTCCTTTCCGGAGTCGACCGTTGATCCTCTTGGTTATTGCCAGTCACCT
Source organism: Deltaproteobacteria bacterium (assembly GCA_043776735.1). GTDB lineage: Bacteria > Bdellovibrionota > FAC87 > UBA2466 > UBA2466 > JBGSST01. The sequence goes on from JAYVQZ010000428.1 coordinate 1,420, forward strand.
CGACAACGGCCAGACAGCAAACCAACAGCGCCAGTAAAAGAACTTTCATAGTTAGCTCCTAAAATATTTTATGGCGGAAGGCCTAGGCGAAATTGTATTGCAGGAAATAAATAAGGGCACATACCCAAAACCCGGCGTCATGCCGCGTGGCGTCGACGGCTTAGTTTCCCACAATTCCTGCGGAATCTCGCAATGACGGGGAGAGGAGGTTCGCCTGCCGTGTTATTATTTAGGTCTAACCCACCCATTCAAATAATGAGGTTTTTATGCGACGTCCTCGCATTCTCTTAATGTCCCTGGCTTTATTCGTTTTAACGCTGCTTATCTCCTGCGGACAGGATCTTTGCGTCGCCGGAATCGGCAGCTGCAACGGCTTAAAAAAAAACTTACAAAAACAAGGCGGCAAAGACTTGCAACAGGGAGGCTTTCCCCCAACCGATAAATTGGCGATCGGCTGCAAATCTTGGGGACAGTGCTGGACCACCAGCGAAATGAATTTGGAGCTAATGGCTTCGGGAGGCACGCCCCCTTATACTTTCAAGGTGGTTGATAATTACGCCGGAAATATTGTTCCTGGTACCAGCCTTTTTTATTTAACCACTACCTCTCGCGTAAAGACTCGAGTCCGCGTGATTGACGCCTACACACCGGCCACCGCCCCGTGCGATCTTTGCGAAGTGGAAGTTAGCGTGATTCCGAAACCGTAAAAGCCCGGCCAAACGTCTTTTCCACTATTGCTGGGTTCCAAAACCCTTTGGAAGCTCCCGCATAGGCCACTTCTCGCTGAGAAGAAAGACCCAGAATCTGGGAGGCATGCTGCTTCAAAAAATCTAAGTCATGGGTTGCCACCAGTATAGTAGGACAATTTTCTGAGTGACTTAACTCATTTAACAACGACCAAAAAGAATCTCTCGTCGGAGGATCCAAATGGTTGGTAGGCTCATCTAACAGTAGCAATTTAGCCTTTTGCAAAAGAGAGCGGCACAAAAAAACTCTCTGCCGTTGACCCGCGCTGAGTTCTCCGAGGCGAGCGTTCTGTAGGTCTTTTAGGCCGAGCCTCTCCATCGACTGATCGCACTCCCTCTTCTGTATTTTTGTAATACGAGAAATAAGCCCGCCAAATTCCACGAAAGCCAGCGAAACAGCGGCCGCAACCGTCCAATCTGGGGGATAGGGAGACTCTTGCGGAACCATCGCCACAAGGCCCCGACGCTGCCGATGCCCTAGTAAGCAAAGGTCATTCCCCCAGAAGGCTACCCTTCCTTTTACTCCGAGCTTCTCCCCAAGAAGAACCTGAAAAAAGGAACTCTTTCCTGCCCCATTGGGTCCTACCAGGCCAATAATGCCTCCGTGGGAAAACGAAAAATTCCATGGGCCCCAGCTAGCGCTCCCTAGTGAAAAACAAAACTCGCTAACTACCAATTCCCTGTCAGACATATTTTTCTCGCCTCCATAAAAGGTAAAGAAAAATAGGGCCGCCTAAAATGGTCGTGATTATTCCTATGGGAAACTCAAGCGGTGGACGCAAGGTGCGTGACACTAGATCGGCAACGATTAAAAAATTCCCCCCGATAAAAAATGAAAGAAGCAGCAGTTCTCGTGAACTTGTGGGTTTAAAGAGAATTCGCACAAAATTTGGAACTACCAAGCCCACAAACCCAATGGTCCCCATTTTTGAAACTAACCAAGCCAACAAGGCGGAGGTCAGCGTGAGCAGTCCCAGTCTCGTTTTTAGCGGGTCCACCCCTAAGGAACGTGCCACAAGATCACCAAAGCTTAAGGCATCTAGATGGGACGAAAAATAAAGGACACCAAAAGTTCCCGCTATGACGATCCCCAACGCCAACCCTGATTCTGCGCCTGTGGGCCAGGCAACCTGGCCAAACAACCAGCGCAGGCTTCCTCCACCAAGGCTTTGTTGCCGAAAGGAGAGCATCAAAAATAAAATTGCGGAAAAAACAAAGTTCACGCCAATGCCAAAGAGAAGCACCCGTTCAGGAGAGGAATTGCGTGAAGAGATCCAAACCAACAAACCAATCAGCACCAATCCACAAAGCAGACCCAAAACGGGAGGAGCAATGGCATTGATAAAAAACATTTCTCCGGTTGCGGCTCCTAAAGTAACTACGCTGGCGGTGCCCAACACATAGGGTTCTGCTAGCGGGTTGCGAAAAAGAATTTGATAGACCACGCCGGTCAGTGAAAGAGCCGCCCCCACAGCAAAGCAAATCACAGCACGGGGAAGACGAAACTCAAAGGCAATCCGATAAGAAAGACTTCCGGGAGAAAACAACTCGGAAAAATTTAATTTTTCAGCGCCGAAGGCCACCCCCAAAAGCAGAAAGGCCACTGCTAATAATAATAAGACCACACCCCTAGTTAATTTCATAACACTCCCGGGGCGTGATTCTGCCAAAGCTCTCCCAATGTTTTAACGTGGCAAAACTTGCCCGAGCAAAAGGCTCCTGAGAAAGAGCTGCTAATTGGGGCGACTGATTCGGCCACCATTTTTTGGCCAACTCTTTCGCCTGCAACGCCTCTCCATACCCGTGCTCTAAAAAAAAGACCGCTTCTGGAGGGTGGGCAATTATCCATTCTTCGGTAACTTGTGGATAGGGGGCCTTCCAGGAAGGGTCAGCCAGGTTTTGGTACCCCGCGTGTTCCAAAAGGCTATGCAAAAAGGAGCCTTCCGCAGCGAGCACGGCGGGTCTCAAGGAGACGAACAAGACTGCTTTCTTGGGAACTGGGGCCTGGGATTTTACCCCCGTCAAACAGAGGGCCAGCCGGGCGGCGATCCCAGCGGAGTTCTCATCGTGAAAAATTTCAGAAAGGATCTTACCTGCTGCGCCTCCTAGTTCCTCAACGGTACGCAAACGCAGGACCAAGGTCTGGGTTCCGGCACCTTCCCACCGCTTTTTCGCCGGGGAGAGCGGCACCAAGTCATCCGTCACTATCCAATCAGGTTTCAAACCAAAGATCCTCTCGGCATTGGGATGCAAAAAGGAACCCAGGCTTAAGGTGGGGTGAGGGGGCCCTGAATAACGCTCCACGGAGGCAAATAGGCTGTCCTTTTTTCCTAGTTCAATCAATAAATCACTCGCCTGGGGGCTCAAGGACGCTACACGAGGCAATGACCCAAAGGCTTTCGAGCCATTCAAAACCAAGGCCAAAACAAGCAGTCCGTAATTTATATAACTAATTGCATTCATTTAATAAAACCACATATGAAGCAGCGCCCCATCCCTTAAAAGGGGTATAGGTTTGCTACCTTCCCCAATGTTAAGATCAGGTTAGTTACGTGTTCCGCCTGTCAATCGGCTGAACAGCTGGGTTCAAAAGCAGAAAGAGGCCGGTTTCTCGTAAAAAACTTGTGAATGCACCTTAGAGATTCCTCGGAGATTCTTCAACATTGAGCGCAACTCTCCAATTATTGGGAGGGACGTATGATCGATCTCAGACCTACTGTCGAAGGGGCCCGCGAATTTTTTGTTGGCGAGCTAAAAGAGTCGTTAGCGCGAAACCATGTGAGCGCAGAGAAGGGCTCAGTCGACTATTTGGCGGAGCTTCTAATGGGCTACCTCCGCTCCGATCACTTCTTTGTGAAAAATGAGAGCGGTGGCCTCTCCAATAACTGCCTGGCCGATCTTTACTTCTCCTACCTTCAAGGGACCACAGACCAAAAAAGAAATGCTTTAAAACGGCTGGGCGACATTTGTTTGCTTGTGACCGGCCTTTTCCCAGATAGTTTAAAAAGGAAGCTAGTCGACTTAGATTACTACTTTGGCATGGGAGGAACCGCATACCGAACTCTGGCCAATTGCCAACGAACCCCCTTAGCGCAGGGAATGTTCTCTGAGTTATCTCAAAATTTTATTCAATTTGCCAACGTGCTCAGTGAGCTCTCTGAGAAAAATGGTCTTCAGAGCAATTCTGACGTGCTTCGCCTTTATGAGCGGTGGCTACTTACCGGAAATGAAAATTTAAAAGCTCGCCTGGCACAGCACGGAATTGCTGCTCCAGTGAAGATAGAAACTAAAACCAGGCATTAAGGACACCTCCCTTTGCGCCAAATCATTCAAAAATTCGATAGGGCTCTCAAAGCTCTTTATAATCTTCCTGCTCCTCATCGAGCGGAAAATTTTTTAATTGTCCCCAGTTCTCCTAAGCTAAAAAACATCGAAAAGGTAAAGCAGAACTCCGACCAGGGTGCCGTGATTGTAAAATACCTTAAAGGTGCCTCCACCGTGGATCTGGGAATATTCTTTGGAGATAAAATTAGGGCGGGACTCCACCAGGCAGAATCTTTGGAACCTGCTCACTGGCAGCAGCACCAACTCCATGCGCTAAGCGTTGCCGCCGAGGAGATTAGCCACTTTCATTATCTTATTGATCGTTGCCAGCTTGACCGTCAGGTAACTCAATTGGAACTGGAGCTGCAGGGAGAAATTGATAAGTTTCTTCTCCTCTTCTTTTTGATCCAGCAACTGACTGAAGAGGACACTAAACTTTTCGAAGTATTATTTGAAAAAGTATTTTTTGATTTTTCATGGTCGCCACACCTTACTTTAGACCAAAAAGCCCGCTACGAAGAAGCAAACACTCATGCACGCCAGTTCATTAAAAATTTCGGCGAAACAATTTGGACAAAACGCACTTTAGAAGAAGCATTAAGCCACCTCCGCCATTTCTATCGCCTCTCTCAAAGCGAAAAGCTCGGCTTCATCGCAGGACTTCTCTAACGGTAAATAAAAACGGGAGGGGACTACAGCGCAGCCACCCCCCAAAAAAAGAACACAAAAAGAATTTAACTCTTAGTGAATGTAATAAGCCTCTTTTAATGCCTCAAAATGAATGTCCTGGAGCTTGCCACGACGACTACACATCAAGTTAGTGATATCCAATTGATAATTGATCATCACCCGCTCGTCGGTATCATAGAACTCAATATAGCAGTCAGGAAAACCTAGTACGTGCCCAAACTCGTGACGAATAGTCCATTGAACCCCGTACTCGGTAAGAGGGGTATTTGAATCCATAGTGATGGTATTCCCACCAAGACCATTCACATGGGGTGTGGCGCCTGCTTCGAATACCATGTTAGGAGCGGCATCTGCGGCGAACGCCAGCCTAAGATTCCAGCCTTTCCATTTCCATTCATCTTGAACATTATTCACGAGAAAACTTTTCTCAGCTTCGGAACTGAGATCGCGGAATGGTAATTCCATTAACTGAGGCGCATTCCAAAGGACATCAGAGCGAAGGTTACTCATCTTAAAAAACGAGTCCCACTTCTTTTTGCCTGCAGGCATCCACTCACCATAGAGCCCACTCAATTTAGAACCCTCATTCTTGGCCTCATCAACCAGGCTCTTGCAGCGTGAATCGGAGAGCGAGATCCGACAAAGCTGGGCCATTGAATTTAGTAGTTCCGCCTTTTCAGGGGTGGCCAGCTGATCCCAACCTTGCCATTTCGCCTGAATATCAGCGATCTGATTTAAATTATAATATCCGCGAACGTCGTCGCTTCGTCGCATGGCGTAGGCCCAAAGCGAACCTTCTTGAAGACTCCACCGCGCAGCAGATTGGTAATTCCGGTCAAGATTGAAGCCGTGCTTAATAAAGACTGCGTCGGCTTCAGGAAGATCCTTTATGAAATCCTTACCTTCGAAAACGATCTCTCTCATCCATGCCGGAATGGTCGTTTTTAATTCTTCATAGCGACCAGAGATCAATTCAGGATTGCTTCGGTTTGGTTTACTCACTGGAAACGCAATGGTCGTCTCAGGCGACGTCAGTGAAATTTTCTTACCTTCGGGACGGTTTTCATTCACAAACGTGAGCCACTCCAAAAACCGTTTCCCCATCTTAAGAGAAGGTTTGATTTTATCGTCTCTCGTTTGTCCGTTGCGTTGAGCCAAGAGCTTTTGGTACTGCGCCGAGGTCATCTCCAATTCCAAATGCCCCGCTTCGGCCCTGGCATGAAATCCACTGAAACAGAGTGCAAGTGCTAGTAATCCACTGAATGTCTTCATTGAAGTTCCCCCAAAAGGAAACTCTATGCGCAATTTGTAACTGTACAAAACTGAGGTGCGGATCTGTGCTTACAGATGTTTCGCTGCCACGCGTTGATACACTGCTCTATTTTACTTTCCAAGGATTCCTGGGACAACGCTCAACACGACTAGCGCCAAGGTGAGGACAAGGAGAATCCCGTACGTCACCGGCGCACTTCGCCATGAGAGGCGAACGGTGCTCTTTGGCTCGTTCATGTAGAGAAAGACCAAAACTTTGAGGTAGTAGGCCAAACCCAACAGGCTGCCGATAAGCGCCACAATGGTAAGAAGAATCTCTCCTTTGCCAATGGCATTGAGAAAGACCTGATACTTTGCAAAGAAACCAGCCAACGGCGGAATGCCAGCGGCTGAGAGAGCAAATACCGAAAGGCACAATCCCAACAAAGGCGCCGTAAATCCGAGTCCGGACAGCTCACTAAAATCGGTGCTAAGCCCCTGCTTTTCCAAATGTGCAAGAAAGCTGAACAGGCCGATGAACATCAAACCGTAAACTGCCAAATAGTAGAGGATGAAGCCATTTTGGGCCCCACTCCCTGCAGGGCTCACCATCACACCCAGCATCAAAAAACCAGCATGCCCAATCGATGAGTAAGCAAAAGTGCGCTTGAGATCCTGTTGAACAAGAGCCGCAGCATTCCCCACCAAAATGGTACCTGCTATTAGATAACGAAAGGCGGGCATCCAAGCGTTAGGTAGCGCCCCAAACGTATCCACAAAAATACGCAGCGCTAGTCCGACGGCGGCTAGCTTCACACCACTTCCCATCCAGGCGGTGACACCCGCAGGAGCGCCTTCATAGACGTCTGGAAGCCACATATGAAAAGGGAATAGCCCCATTTTAAAACCAATGGAAACGATTAGAAGCAAAATGCCGGCGAGCAGCATCACGTGCTCGCCGAAATTGCCCCCAGCACCGAGGGTCACTACAAAGTCGCGAATTTTGGGAAGCGACATCGTACCGGCATCGGCATAAATGAAAGCGATCCCCAATAACAAAAAGGCAGTGGCAACCGAACCAAACAAAAAGTATTTGAGTGCCGCCTCTTGGCTTTTTGGATCCCAACGTTTTAACCCGACCATGGCATACAGGGGCAAAGACAGCAGCTCTAGTCCAAGAAAGACGATGACGAAATGATCGGCCGACACCAGCAGCATCATTCCTGCTCCCGACCAGAGACAAAGGGCAAGCACCTCGCCAAGAATGTCTCCGCCGCGAAATTCTCCTGACAAAGAATCTAGAACAAAGAGCGCAAAAAGAGCGATGAGAAGCTGAAGCGCCACGGTCGTAGTCGTCCAGCGGTAAAAATGGCCAAACTCCAAAAGCCAAGGAGCGCCCGAAAAAACACGGAAACCCTCTTCCGCGGGGACGTGCCCAAACTGAAGTGCGCAAAAAAGGATGGCCGCCGCCGCAGATATCCAGGCGACCCCGTTTTTTGATCGCACGCTAATGGTTCCAGGACCAACACACTCAAGAAAAATCAGAGCACAACCGCCCCCCACCAACGCCAGAACGGGGGCAAGAGGCAAAATAAACTGAGCAAAAAGAGAGCTCATGGCTGAGGCCCTCTCATCTGAGGGGCCACCATGCCAAATTTCGTCTCTCGCCTCGCCCCATCCGGTTTGGCCAACGAGCTCCAATACCGTTCGAGAGAAGGCCGAATCCGGTCCAACACCAAATACGGGGCTAGTCCAAGAACGACCATAAGTAGCGCAAGCGGTAGGAGGGCTGCCCATTCTCGGGGGAGCAAGTCTTTTAGGGTCTTGTTCTCGGCATTGTCCAACGGACCAAAAAGAACCTTGCGCACAAAAACCAAGAGATAAACCGCACCAAATACGATCCCTGAAACCGCGATCAAAGCGTGGAAGGGATTGCGTTCAAACGTTCCGAGCAACACTAAAAACTCGCCAACAAAACCATTTAGGCCCGGAACCCCCATACTGGAACAGACGGTGAGCACAAGAAAGAAGGAGAACCAAGGAAGGACCGAAGCCAAACCGCCGTACTCAGAGAAGTTCCGTGTGTGACGCCGTTCATAGAGTACGCCAACCAAAAAGAACAAAGCCCCTGTGCTAATCCCGTGATTGATCATCTGAAGCATGCCGCCGGCCAAGCCATCCACGGTTAGCGAATTAATTCCTAACACCACAAAAGCAAGGTGACTTACGGAGGAGTAAGCAACGAGCTTCTTCATATCAGTCTGTTGATAAGCGACCCAAGCGCCGTAAACAATTCCTACTAGCGCAGCGCCACTCAACAATGGAGCGAACCGATAAAAACTTAGCGTTGCAATAGGAATGGAAAACCGAAGAAGGCCATACGCACCCAACTTCAACAATACCGCGGCCAATAAAATACTGCCGCCTGTGGGTGCTTGAACGTGAGCGTCGGGCAACCAGGTATGAAACGGAAACAGCGGGATTTTAATCAAAAATGCCAGCGTAAGGCCCCAAAAGATCAGATCCTGAACCGAGAGCCCCAGAAAAAGTGCATTTGTCGCCAGCGTCACCCTTTGCAAGGCAAAGAGATCAGTAGAGAAAAAACCGAGCTGCTGGCGATGGGCGACCATTAGGTAAATTAAAGCCGCTAATAAAAAGATACTGCCGGCGAAGGTAAAAAGAAAAAACTTAAGGGCCGCATAAATGCGATCTTTGCTGCCCCAAACCCCTATTAGAAGAAGCATGGGAATTAGCATCGCTTCCCAAAAAACATAAAACAAAAAGACATCGGTCGCTAAAAATGCGCCAGTCATAGCAGCGTCAAGTAGGAGGTAAGCGCTCATCAAAGCCCGGGGATGGCGAGCTTCCTTCCAGCTTGCCAGCAGCGCTATGGGCATCATGATCTTGGTCAAAACCACCAAAGGAAGACTCAGACCGTCAATGCCTAAGCAAATTTTAGCGGGGAAGGAAGAGAACCATGCCATGGACCAGGAGCCTTGCATCTGGGCTGCGTCGGCAGGATTGAAAGAGATCCAAAGCAGGGCAGCCAAGACCACCCCCGCCAGACTCACGGCTATGGCGATAGGACGCGCCAGCCGTTCCGATAGCGGAAATAAAACTAAAACGCCAACTAAGGGCAGTAAAATTTGCCAAACTAAAAGGTTAGGGTTCACAAAAAGATCCAACCTCTAAGAAAAGCCCAGAGAAGAACAACAGCGCCCGCCGCCATCACCCATAAGTAGAACTGGACCGCACCCCATTGGAAAAAACTTAAAACCGTTCCACCAAACCGGGCCGCACGAGCGCTACCAACAAAAAGCCCATCCACGACTTTTGGATCAAACACTCGGGCCAAAAACCCTGAAACCATACGAAAGGGGGTCACGAAAACCAGCTCGTAAAATTCATCGATCCAAAATTTACCTTCCAGAACTATGGCTAAAGGGTTGGTCGTTTTTTCAGAAATCTTTCCTTTGGCATAGATCAGCCAGGCCAATCCAATGGCAACAACGGCACCCGAGGTGGCTATTCCCATGGCGGCCAATTCCGTAACCGGCCCGTCCCCCTCCTGATGCGCGGGAAGGATTGCGTCCAAGAAATGAGAAAGCAGAGGTGTCCAGTGGAACAAATGGGGCAGCTCGAGTACTCCGGCAATCAAAGCCCCAATACCCAGCACAATCAACGGAACTGTCATTACTGAAGGGCTCTCATGCGGATGATGATCTCCTCGTGGAGATCCAAAAAAGACCAAGAGATACAAACGGGTCATATAAAAAGCGGTTAGCACTGACGTTAAGGAAGCCGCTCCCCACAACAACCAACCGCGCCGCCCCCCCTCTCCAATTAAGCTAAAGAGGATGAGGTCCTTGCTAAAAAATCCAGAAAACGGAGGAAGACCACAGATGGCAGCCCACCCAAGCGTGAAGGCAAAAAAGGTCAGCGGAAGTTTCCTCTTCAACCCACCCATTTTTATAATGTCTTGTTCTCCAGAAAGGGCATGAATCACGCTACCGGCGCAAAGAAACAGAAGCGCTTTAAAAAAGGCATGGGTGACGACATGAAAAAGTCCAGCGACGTAGGCCCCGGCGCCAAGGGCCATGAAGATAAGACCCAGCTGACTGATAGTGGAATAGGCCAGAACCTTTTTAATATCCCGTTGAGACGTGGCGACCAGTGCCCCGAACAGGGCCGTCGCCGTTCCCATCGTAGCGATAAGAGCGCTCGCTTGAGGAGTGACCATATAAAGAAAATTCATTCGCAGAACGAGATAGATGCCGGCAGTCACCATGGTTGCTGCATGAATAAGGGCGCTCACAGGCGTTGGACCTGCCATGGCATCGGGCAGCCAGACAAAGAGTGGAATTTGGGCTGATTTTCCCATGGCTCCGATAAACAAAAAGATAGCGGCCAAAGTAAGGCGTGGGATATCAACCAAACTCAAAATATCCGGCTGAGCCATTAGCTTGGCCATCTGAGAAAAATCTACCGTATGAAAGGTGGTCAGCAGCAGGAATGTTCCGATAAGAAACCCCGCATCTCCGATTCGGTTTACTATAAAGGCTTTCATGCCAGCGGCAGCCTTTTCGGCATCTTCAAACCAAAAGCCAATCAACAGGTAGGAACAAAGCCCCACCCCTTCCCATCCCACGAAGAGAACAGGGAGGGAGGTCGCTGTAATGAGAATCAGCATGTTTGCCAAAAAAAGATTGAGATAGGCGAAGTATCGAGCAGGGGACTTGTCGTGCTCCATGTACCCAATAGAGTACAGGTGAATGAGGGTCCCAATCCCTGTGACAAACAAAGCCATCACCGCCGTTAAGCGATCAAAGCTAAAGCCCATATCCAAAGAGAGATCGCCGACCTCAATCCATCGCATCGAAAGGCTGGCCGGTTCATTCCCCTGCAAAAGCGACAGCCAAAGACATACCGCAGCGCCAAAGGAAATAGCCGCAGCGGCGGTGGCAATTACGCCGGAGCGTTTGGCTGTCTGAGGCCGCCACAACAGGCCATTAACTAGGCTGCCGATCCAAGGCGAGATCAATAAAATTACTAGTGCCGTTGTCATTACGCTTTTTATCCCTGCAACATTCGAAACAGATTTAGTTCCAACGTCCCTTGCCGACGATAAAGATTCAACAATATCGCAAGGCCGATAGACGCCTCTGCCGCAGCCACGGTGACTACAAATATCACCATCAAAATTCCGTCATGCGACTGAGTTCTAATAGAGGTCTCTAAGAAAAGAAGATTGACCGAATTGAGCATCAGCTCAACGCACATCAAAACCACAATGGCGTTTCGTCGAAGCAGAAAGCCAACCAGGCCAATACCAAACATGGCGATGGCCACGTAGTGGCTCCAAGAGAGCCAATGAGCGGAATGTTCCATCGTCATCATCTCTTTTCCCCGCTAGGTTTATCTAGCTCTTCTGGCCTGGCCAAACAGTAGGCGGCGATAATCACGGCCAATAAAAAGACCGATAGGATTTCGAATGGCCAAAGGTACTCATGAAAGAGGATGTTCGAGACAACATTGACGCTCCCCAGCGCTTTATTAACCGGCGCAAAAGAAAAGTTGCCGCGATTAAGAATGCGCAAAAGAAACAATGAAAATGTCCAGCCAGTGGCCGTGACCAAGAGTGTCGCCGCCCAACCAGGCCCGCGCCCTGCGCGTGCGGTGTTCATATCAAGTAACATGACCACAAAAACAAAAAGGACCACCACGGCACCGGCATAGACCAAGATCTGAATAACCGAAAGAAAGGCAGAGCCCCAAAGGAGGTAAAGAACCGCTAAGCCAAAAAAACTAAAGAGCAAGCCGAGCGCACTAAATATAGGGTTGTTCGCCAAGACTACCACCAGTGCGCAGGCGAGAGTAAAAAGTCCAAACCCACAAATTAACCATTCACTCATCGGTGCTCCCAGAAGTAGAGCAACACAGCGGTCACTACGATATTACCCAAGGCCAACGGGGTAAGGTTACGCCACGCTAGCCGCAGCAACTGATCAAACCGGAATCGGGGAAGCGTCCAACGAATCCACACGTAAACTAGAAGAAAGGCATAAACCTTCACAAAAAACACGCCTAGCTGAACTAGCGCCAACAGGTTGCGCGACTCCCCTAACCAGTTCAGCAGAGCAGCGTCTGAGACCCATGGGAGATGCCAACCGCCGAAATAGAGAGTGGTCATCACAGCAGACATGGTGGCAAGGTTCATGTACTCCGCCATCATAAAAAGTGCGAATTTCATGCTGCCATACTCGGTATGATAGCCCGCTACCAATTCGCCTTCGGTTTCCGGAAGGTCAAAAGGAAGCCGATTGGTCTCAGCAAGAGAGGTGATGAAAAAGATTAAAAAACCCAAAGGCTGAAAGAAAATGCCCCAACGAGGAAGCAGCCCCATCATCGTACCGTCTTGGATTTGCACCATAGTACGCAAGGAAAAAGTTCCGTAAAAAAGAACGGCTCCTGTTGCCGCTAGGCCCAACGGAATCTCATAAGAGATCATTTGGGAGGCGGAACGCAACGAGCCAATCAACGAATATTTATTATTTGACGCCCAGCCACCAAATAAAATCCCGTAAGCGCCAAGGGATCCAACCCCGAGAAGAAAAAGGATCCCCACGTGAAGGTTCGAAATTTGTAAAAGATACGTCTTTCCGTTTACCACCATGTGGTCGCCAAAAGGAATCACCGCGATTACTAGGGTCGCCGGCAATAAGGATAAAAGCGGTGCCAACTGAAAAAGGACCTTATTTGCATTGTCTGGAATGGGATCAAGTTTCCAAAAAAACTTAATCACATCAGCTATGGGCTGGAGCAACCCAAGCGGTCCCACTCGGTTAGGTCCGGGGCGATCTTGAATAAGACCGGCCATTCGCCGCTCTATCCAGCTCATTATAGGAACCACGTTCACAATTGAGAAGAAGAGGAGGAAAATCTTAAGCGAATTAATGGAAAGGTCTACAACGTCCATTTTATTCTAACTCCAGAACGTTCTTACGCAAAATGTAGACGAGTCCCAGAACCATAAAAGCCATATAAGCGAGCATCGCAAACAGTAAGCCAGCATCCTGCCGAATAGACTCCCGATAAACCAGAGCCCAAGGGAAAAAGAAAACTGCCTCAACGTCGAATAAAAGAAAGAGTACCGCGATTAGATAAAAGCGGGCTTTAAAGGGGATGCGTGCAGTGCCCTCAGGAGTGACCCCGCACTCATAGGTACTAAGCTTCGTCTTCTTATTGTTTTGAGACCCCAAGACGGCCGAAAGCAGAATAATACCAATGCCCATGGCTAAGCCAAAGAGAAGGAGGATCGCGATGGGAAGATATAACTCCAAGAGACTCCCGTTTATGAGAGCAAGGCCGCTACAGAAGCCTTCGCCAAACGCAGCACCGGACTAAAAAAAAGCCCAAGCAACAACGTAGGAAGCGCCAATAAGAACAGTCCCACCCAATGAAAAGAGCTCAAAGGCACTTCAGCCAATGGCTGTGAAGAAGCCGAAACTGGTTTATCAATCCACATCGCTTTCACTACCCGCAAGTAGTAAAAAAGCGCCACAACACTATTGAGAACGCCCCAGATCGCCAGCCATAAATAACCAGGGGCATCTACCACAGACCCAAAAAGAAGAAACTTTCCAATAAAGCCACCAAACATAGGAATGCCGGTTAATGAAAACAGGAAGATGGCCATACAGACGCCCAAAAAGGGGTTCGTCCATCCCAGGCCCCGAAACGACTCAATGTCATCCGATCCCCGCGCCTCAACCACAATTCCAGTAACGATAAAAGCGCCCACGTTCATGAGGTAATAGGCCACGAGGTAAAAGAGAATGGCGACAAGTCCCTTCTCATTGAGGGCCACGAGCCCCATCAAAAGGTAACCCACATGCGCGATGCTTGAGTAGGCCAGCATTCGCTTTACGCTGACTTGTGCAATGGCCGAGAAGTTACCAACAAACATGGTAATGGCGGCAATCACGGCAAGAGCGATCGTAAGGGAACTACCAGACAATACGGTCCACTGTTCCCCATTTTTAACCGCAAATACGGACAAAAAGATTCGAATGAGAGCCGCCATACCGGCGGCCTTGGGACCAATGGCAAAAAAGGTGACGACTGGCGTGGGGGAGCCTTCGTAAACATCAGGCGCCCAAAAGTGCATGGGAAAAGCTGAAATCTTAAAGGCGAGCCCACTAAAGATAAGCAAAATCGCTATTTGGAGAATCACCGGAGGCTCAACGATATTCATCGCCTGCAAAGAGGTCCGTATTTGGTCGTACTGAAGACTCCCTGTGATCCCGTACAAAAGAGAAAAACCGTAGATCATCAAACCAGAGGCCAAGGCTCCGTAAACCAGATACTTCAGAGAGGCTTCATTTGAACGGAGACTATGGCGGTTTAGGCCGGCCAATGTGTAAGAGACGATACTGACTGTCTCAATGCCAATGTAGAGCATGATGACATTTGTCGAAATGGCCATAAGGCTCATTCCAAAAACAACGCATAAGATTAAAATAGAATATTCCGTACGATGGCGTTCTTCTATCTCTTTTGAACCATAGGCGGCGTAGAGCCCGAGGATACCAGCGCCAAAAACCAGGATGCGAAAGAAGTTTGCCAAGCCATCCTGAGCCACCACTCCGTTAAAATAGAGTTGCGAGCTTAATGGCATTACCCGTGTCGTTGCTGCAATGGCAATGACTAGACCCAGGCTGGCCAACATGAAGGAAAGCGCAGAAGATCGCTTCTTGGGCAAAAAGGCATCGCTCAGAAAAATGAGCACCAGAAAGCCCACAAGCAGGGCTTCTGGGGCAAACAATTTCAAGCTCTCGCTAACGTTTTGAATCACCAAAAAGCCCCTTAAGCGAATAACGTGAGAAGTTTAGCCATCGTAGCCGACATCAAATTGAGCACCGGCATCGGGTAAACTCCCAACACAATTACCAATACACAAAGCGGCGCCAGCGTGAGCTTTTCCCGCAAGTTCATGTCGGTAAGGTTTTTGTACTCTTCGTTCAGCGGCCCTAAGAAAACCCGCATAAACATCCAAAGTAGATAGGCCGCTCCAAGCACAATTCCCAGCGACGCAAAGACGGTTAACGTCTGAAGACGAGGAGTGGAAAAAGCACCCATGAAGACCATGGCTTCGCTGATGAAGCCGCTAAGTCCGGGGAGCCCTAAAGAGGCAAAGAGAGCGACCGCAAAGACGCCGGTAAACACAGGCACCACAGCAGCAATGCCGCCAAATCCACGGGTACCGTCGGGTTTTACAATCCAACGATGATGGGCCCGCTCGTATATAATTCCGACCAAAAGGAACATCATGGCAGTAGAGGTGCCGTGGTTAAACATCTGCAAAACCGCGCCGTTCATACCGGCGGTCGTGAAGGATGCCATTCCCAAAATCACATAACCCATGTGGGATACGGATGAATAGGCTACGAGTTTTTTAAGATCAGTCTGAGCCATCGCGCAGAAGGCACCGTAGAGGATATTTATCACTCCTAGAACTGCCATCGCATTTGCGGCCCAAAGGGTCGCTTCAGGAAGGATCGGAAAGTTCATACGTAAAATACCGTAGGTTCCCATCTTCAAGAGCACGCCGGCCAGAATCACTGAGACTGCCGTTGGAGCTTCCACATGCGCCCAAGGCAACCAGGTGTGGAACGGCCAAATCGGCACTTTGATAGCAAAGCCGATAAAAAGGCCGAGCCAGAAGAGCTTATCCATCGCAAAGGCGGTTCCAAAAAGCGTCAACGTTTTCCCCGAGAACGGATGCAACGAAGCCAACTTCACCAAATCAAAGGTGTGCGGCTCGGAATAGTAATACATCGCCAGCATCACCAGCAGCATGAATACCGATCCGAAGAACGTATAAAGGAAAAACTTAATGGCGGCGTAGACTTTGTTTTTGCCACCCCAAATGCCGATTAAAAAGTACATCGGCAACAACATGACTTCCCAAAACATAAAGAAGAGGAAGAAATCAAGAGCACAAAAAACGCCCATCATCCCCGTTTCTAAAAACAGAAACATCGCGAAATAGCCTTTTACGCCATTCTCAATCGTCCAAGAGGCAAGAATACAAAGAAAGGAAAGGAGAACCGTCAAAAGCACCATGGGAATGCTTAAGCCGTCGACGCCCATGTAGTATTCGATGTTGAACATCGGTATCCACGAAAGCCGCTCCACAAACTGAACCCCGGCGGTGGCGCGATCAAACTCCATAAAGAGCTTAATGCCTAAGAGCAAAGGAATGAAGGTGGCCACCACGCTGGTGTACCGAATCCATTGGGGCTTATCTTTCGGGAGACACAACACAACAACCATCCCGAGCAGCGGGATAAACGTCATCAAACTAAGAAGTGAACAACTTGCCATAAAATTACTTAAGGCCTCCCTATTTCAGCGCCCAAAAAATGGCACCAAGCGCCAACAAAGAAAAAATCAGATACTGCTGAACTCGCC